>JAFCZV010000384.1 GCA_019314155.1 Deltaproteobacteria bacterium | reverse complement strand
TATGTGAGGAAAAAATGGGGTGACGGAGGGAGTCATGAATTGAGAAAGCAACGACAAATCCTGAAGATCCTCTTGATTCGGTCAAAAATAAGTCATTTAACTATTCAACCATTTTAACAAATCGTATCGAGTATCCAATATCCGGCACCGAGCATCCCGATAGCAAATGTCAACATTTTACCTACGTTATATAATAAAATAACAGAAGGTCCCGGATATTCGATCCCAATTATATTATGCACTTATGCAGATTTTAGGCTAAAAAATGACCGACACTCGTGTAGAAAAGATAAAAAATTCATTGTTTGCAATTGCTCCCGGCATCTTTAGCAAACACCCTGTATTGTTTGCTTATCTTTATGGGAGTTATGCCACAGGGGTTGTGCACCCTTTCAGCGATCTTGATATTGGCATCTATATTGATAAAGTGCCGGATAGTAAACATTTGGAACTCGAATTATCCTTATCTTTGGAAATCGACGCGAATATAGAGAGTGGAGTAGCATCAGAGGTTCGAATTATAAACAACCTTCCGCTTGTAATATTAGGAAAGACGATTACAGAAGGCGCTTTAATATATTCCAGAGATGAAATTATTAGGGTCGATTTTGAGACTTCGGTTCGAAGTGCATATTTTGACTTTTTACCGGTTATTCAAAGATATCATAGTACATATATAGATAGTGTTTGTTAATAAAAATCCCTTAGGAGAAAAACATGGTTTCTCTCGAAAAAGTTATATTGAAATTTCAACAGTTAGATGAATATCTTTCGATTTTAAGAAAGATTTCCAAGACGCCTAAAGAAACTTTTTTAAAGGATAAGATATTGATAGGGAGTGCAAAATACTATCTTCAGGTAAGTATTGAATGTTGCCTGAATGTGGCTAACCATATCATTGCATCTGAAAAGTTACGAGCACCAAGGGATTATTCTGATTCATTCATGGTCATTCAAGAAGAAAAGCTCATTTCTTCTGGGCTTGGAAATAGATTGCGCCAGATGGCAAAATTTCGGAATCGACTTGTCCATCTATACGGAGAAATAGAGGACGCTTATGTTTACGAATATATAAAAGAGGATCTCAAAGATATAGAGAAATTTAAATTAATAATAATTAAACAGTATAAATTTTGATCCCTGACCCCTAATCCCTTATCACCCATAATCTATAACCAATAACCGATAACTGCCGAAGGAAATCAATCAACTAACCAGCCATTCAACCAATTTGCCAAGAGCCCTCTGGGGTATAATTAAAAGTGAAATTAATGCACCAATAAAGATGTGCGAAAGCGCCGAACATGCGCTTACAGCTATTTAACATAGACGGATTGCATATTCTCAATTCCGTCCGGGAATTGAGAAAGCAACAACAAATCCTGAAGATCCTGTCAAAAATAAGTCATTTAACTATTCAACCATTTTAACAAATCGTATCGAGTATCCAATATCCGGCACCGAGCATCCCGATAGCAAATGTCAACATTTCACCATCGGAAATCAAAAATTGGTTTAAAATAAAATATTGTGGGTTGAACCCCGCAGCTACTTCAGTAAGCAACGGGGTGAAAATCGATGTGATTTTAGCCGTTTGGACTTATTAAATTGCCCCATAGAAAGGAAAAAGAAACAATGACGGAACCTTTGTCACAGAGAGAGATCCTAACTGTTTTGAAAGCTGAGAAACCCCACTTGAGAAATAAGTATGGTGTATTAAATATCGGTCTTTTCGGTTCCTACGCCAAGGGTACTCAGCATGCTGATAGTGATATTGATTTTTTGGTTGAGTTAGAGGCGCCTCGCTTCGATTGGATTGCGGGTTTACAGATCTACCTGGAAGAGAAGTTTGGTAGGAGAATTGAGCTTGTTCGAAAAGGTAATAAGCTCAACCGGCGCCTTATGGAACGTATTGGGGGGGAAGTGATATATGCGTAATCCTATTGTGAGCGATAATCTGAAAATCATTGTCGAGTCAATTGATTTGATTGAGGATAGGTTTTTGAAAATAAATCTGGCAGACGAATTCGTCACCAGTCCTGAGGGAGTACTCTTGCTGGATGCGATTTCCATGAGACTTCAGGTCATAGGAGAAACGGTCAAAAAAATTGATAAAATTGAGCCTTCATTGTTCGAGATGTACCAGGATGTCGAATGGAGAAAAATCATGAGGCTGCGCGATATCATTTCACATCATTATGAGATGGTGGATCATGAGATCATTTTTGATATTTGCGAGACTCATCTCCCAAGATTGAAATTAGCGATACAGAACATCATACGAAAAGAAAATCAAAGCAACTCCGGCAATTCAGCATAGCAAAGAGGATGCCTATCCAACCCAGACTTGACGCCCCAGGTCTCCTGCAACACGTGATGGCAAGGGGAATCGAACGAACCAGGATTTACCGCGACGACAAGGACCTTGAATTGACAGAAGTCGGAAGTCTGAAATCAGAGGTCTGAAAATCCGGGAACCTGAATGGTTAGGGACAAACAATGGCCTATAAACTTTGCAAATGTGCTCAGAAAAGGTGGATACGTCTTCACCGCTATGAAAAATTAGCGATGGTAATTAAAGGAGTAAGATTTGTTGACGGTATTGAAATAAACCGGATCGCTGCCTAATGCCGTACACAACATTTGACAATATCTCTCAGAATTTATTGAGAAGTTACATATTTTGCACAACTTTTAAGAAAAATATGTTGGCCGAAGTAGCGACAATTTCAAGGGGAGTCTTTGGATTTAGAAGATTTTAACTAGTTGTGCAAAGCTCTCGTTTTATCGGCCAGCTGAAGTCCATCAGCTCATGGGTGATTACAGCAAAGGGAAAGAAAAGCTGGGCTGGAAACCTGGAGTAAA
>JAFCZV010000052.1 GCA_019314155.1 Deltaproteobacteria bacterium | reverse complement strand
CAAGATGTGACTGAAAAAAATAACAGAAGCAGCAGTACAAATTTAACCATTGGACCGGCATGCATGATCATGCTGAGTATATCTAAATCTGTAGAATTCATAAAAAACTCCGTTAGTTATACGGTTGTATTAAAAAAACCTTGCCCACAAAAAGTTGGAAAACGCAATTTTCTATTTTTTAACTATCTGAACCTGATTTTTGTGTCAAGAAATTTGCTTGTTCTTCATTATTATGTTGCTTTTGGAACATCCTGCAAATACACATTAAAACTGGGTTCCGATGTTACAGGTTTACTGTCGCACCCAATAAAAAAATTGTCCGATTGTTCGGTTCAGGCGTGGGCCGGCGGTGTGGAACCGGAGTTATAATTTATAAGCAATCCGTTGAACGGATAAGGGAGTTTCTATGAAAAATATTGTAAATCTACTGTTTGAAGCAAACATTTTAAAAAAAATCCCCAGATCCGGTTACCATTTTTTGGGTGCCGGCAAGGAATCGGTGGCCGAGCATTCATTCAGCGTCTCATTCATTGGGTTTGTCATGGCTCAAATGGAACCGGATGTCGATGCACTCCGGCTGATCGCCATGTGTCTGGTGCATGATCTTCCGGAGGCAAGAACCGGTGACCTTAATTATGTGCAGAAAAAATATGTTACGGCAGATGAAAATAAGGCCATGAACGAAATAACCCGGAAACTACCCTTTGGAACGACACTTTCAGATCTCATGGCGGAATTTAACGCCCGGGAGTCCATGGAGTCCAAGCTTGCCCATGATGCAGATCAACTCGCACTAATTCTTGATTTAAAAGCCCTTTCGGACATCGGCTACGAACCGTCCAAAAAGTGGCTCCCTTATGCTTTGAAGCGTTTGGAAACTAAAACCGGTCAAGACCTTGCAGAAAGTATTATGACAACGGAATGGGATGCCTGGTGGCTCGAGAATTTTGTTGACAGTTCCAACAAAAATAAATAAATTTTTTTGTTATATTTTTAAAAAAGAAACGGGTTGTTTTGCAGCACGTCATTGATGTGCGATCGTGTTCAACATAATGGAGGTAATGATGAATTGGCTTACAAACACCTTATGGACTTCCGTTGGGAAAAAACTGATAATGGCCGTCACCGGACTTTGCTTCTGTTGTTTCCTGACGTTACATCTTGCCGGAAACCTGACGATTTTTGGTGGAAAAGATTATTTTAATGCCTATGCAGAACATCTCCACTCATTGGGGCCCATTATTACCCTTTTTGAGTCAGGGCTTTTATTCTTCGCCGTTATACATGTTCTGACAGGCGCGTTCCTTTTTTATCAAAACTTTAGAGCCAGGCCCGTCAGATATTCGGTCAATAAACGAGCCGGCGGACGGACACTTGGATCGGCAACTATGCCCTATACCGGTTTTATTCTGTTGCTGTTTGTTATTTTGCACCTGTCGGATTTTCATTTTGTAGATAAAACCCATACGACTATTTTTCAGATTGTATCGAATGCATTTGCAAACCCCGGGTATGTATTTGTTTATACGTTTGCCATGATCGTTGCGGCGGTTCATGTCAGCCATGGACTCTGGAGTGCATTCCAGACACTCGGTGTCGATCATCCGAAATATACGCCCTTTCTCAGGGGCTTGAGTATTGTGTTCAGTCTGATTGTCGGGATCGGATTCGGTTTTATTCCTGTTTATGTATCACTGTTAGTATAAAAGCAATTTTTCAATACATCGGTGGAAAGGACGCGCCGAAATTATTAAATAATTCCGAAGAACTTATAGAAGTTATATTTAAGGAGATTGTCTATGGAGCTTGACGCAAAAATACCTTCAGGGCCTCTTACGGAAAAATGGGATAAGCACCGTTTTGAGCTGAAACTCGTCAATCCGGCCAACAAAAGAAAATACAATATCATCGTGGTGGGAACAGGTCTTGCCGGGGGATCTGCAGCGGCATCACTCGCCGAACTCGGATATTACGTAAAAAACTTCTGTATTCAGGACAGCCCCCGACGTGCCCACAGCATTGCGGCCCAAGGCGGAATCAACGCTGCAAAAAACTATCAAAATGACGGCGACAGTATCTGGCGCCTTTTTTATGACACCATCAAGGGCGGCGATTTCAGGGCCAGGGAAGCCAATGTCTATCGTCTGGCCCAGATCAGCAATAATATTATCGACCATTGCGTTGCCCAAGGGGTACCTTTTGCCCGGGAATACGGAGGACTTCTGGCCAACCGCAGTTTCGGCGGTTCCCAGGTGTCCAGAACGTTTTACGCCCGGGGACAGACCGGACAGCAGCTGCTTCTTGGGGCTTACAGTGCATTGATGCGCCAGGTCGCGTCAGGCCGGGTTACGATGTTTCCCCGCCGTGAAATGCTGGATTTGGTGGTTGTCAACGGACAGGCACGGGGCATTGTTGTAAGAAATCTTATTTCAGGAGAAATCGAGAGCCATGATGCGGATGCAGTGGTTTTGGCCACCGGTGGTTATGGCAACGTCTTTTACCTCTCAACCAATGCAATGGCGTCCAATGTGAGCGCCACCTTCAGGGCCTATAAAAAGGGTGCTTTATTTGCCAACCCCTGCTTTACCCAGATTCATCCCACATGTATCCCGGTCCATGGCACCTATCAATCCAAACTGACCTTGATGAGTGAAAGTTTGCGGAACGACGGTCGTGTCTGGATTCCTAAAATGCCTGGAGACCGTCGGCCGCCAAACCAGATCCCCGAGTCAGAGAGGGATTATTACCTTGAAAACAAATATCCGAGTTTCGGGAACCTGGTTCCAAGAGATGTGGCTTCAAGGAACGCCAAGATCCAGTGCGATATGGGCAAAGGCGTCGGAGAAACAGGCCTGGCAGTTTATCTTGATTTTAAAGATGCTATCAAAAGAGACGGAAAAGATGTTATTGCAAATAAGTACGGCAATCTTTTTCAGATGTATGAAAAAATTACCGCATCGGATCCATATGAAAAACCGATGATGATTTACCCGGCCATTCATTACGTAATGGGGGGGTTGTGGGTGGATTATAACCTGATGAGCAACCTTCCGGGCCTTTTTGTAATGGGGGAGGCAAACTTTTCCGATCATGGTGCCAACCGTCTCGGTGCCAGCGCCTTGATGCAGGGTTTGGCAGACGGATATTTTATTATTCCCTACACCATCGGCGGATATCTTGCCGGAACATCCAGAACTGAAGTTACCATCGATCACCCTGCTTTCAAAGCGGCAATCGACTATGTAAATGAACGTACCCATAAGCTTCTTTCCATAAACGGCAAGCGGACGGTTGACGATATCCACCGGCAGCTGGGGCATATTCTCTGGGAGCACTGCGGCATGTCAAGGACCGACGACGGCCTGATGAAGGCTAAAGAGCTTGTACGGGAACTGCGAGGGGAGTTCTGGCAAAATGCCATTGTTCCGGGTACGTACAGGGATTTCAACCAGAGCATGGAGCGTGCCGGCCGGGTCGCCGATTTTCTCGAGTTTGCCGAGCTTATGCTTACCGACGCCTATGAACGCAAGGAATCTTGCGGATGTCATTTAAACGAAGCATATCAGACCGAAGAAAACGAGGCCAAACGCGATGATGAGAATTTTTCCCATGTGGCCGCATGGGAATATAAAGGGGATGACCAGGAGCCTGAATTTCATAAGGAACCCCTTGTTTTTGAAAATGTTGAATTAACACAAAGGAGTTACAAGTGACGAAGACCATCGATATAACTCTGAGGGTATGGCGTCAAAACAGACCGGATGTCAAGGGCGGCTTCGAAATTTATCATGCTGCTAATATTTCCACCGACATGTCATTTTTAGAAATGATCGACGTCGTCAATGAACAATTCACCCTGGACGGCAAAGATCCCATTGCATTTGACCATGACTGTCGAGAAGGTATTTGCGGAATGTGCGGAATCGTTGTAAACGGTCGTGCCCACGGAGCCGAAAAGGGTACAACACTCTGCCAGCTTCATATGCGACATTTTTCAAACGGAGATACCATCGTGGTGGAACCCTGGCGGTCGAGGGCGTTTCCGATTATCAAAGATCTGGTAGTGGACCGAAGCGCTCTGGATACCATCATTCAGGCCGGCGGCTACATCTCCGTTAATACCGGGGGCGCGGCGGATGCCAATGCCATACCTATACCAGAGGAAATTGTCGAAAAAGCGATGGATGCCGCGGCCTGCATCGGATGCGGCGCCTGTGTTGCCGCCTGCCCCAATGCTTCCGCAATGCTTTTTACGGCCGCTAAAATTTCTCAGTTGGCGCTGCTTCCCCAAGGAAGACCGGAAGCCGCTGAGCGGGCATTGGGTATGGTTCGAAAGATGGAGGAACTCTATTTCGGCAATTGTACCAACGAAAGAGAATGTGAAGCAGAATGTCCCAAGGAGATATCCATCGCAAACATTGCCCGTTTGAATCGTGAGTTTATAAAAGCGGGGCTAATTTCAACTGTAATGTAATAATCGGCTCAAATTTCGAACCCCTTAAAAAACATGGTCCCAATCAAATGATTCGTTTTAAGGGGTTCAATGCCTGCCGACGCCCTAGGGCTCGCGAAACAATAAATTCATATTTTTTCATCTTACCTTCAGCCCATCTTTGGCCGACACCTCACTCGCAAAATCCGCGAAATAACTCGCTATTTTGAGGATTTCAAAAGAACGAAAACGCTGCCCAGGGCCGAAAGATGCCGTTTGTGGATGGACACAAGGTAGATTTCTCTGGAACTTTACTCTGGAAACAAGCACTAAATTTCTTTGCATCGCCAAACCCTTTACGGCAAAAGACTCAAAAATTAATCATCGGAAGGTTGTTCTTAAGGCCGGACTTTTAAACGGCCCATGAAAAAGGGTGCTTGACTGTTAAATCAAAAGTGTCATATTGATCTATTTCAAAATATTTAATATTGAGGTGGTTATGGAGAATCTGTTTGCTTTTATTGATAAAATTTCTGCGATGATCGGTATCAGGCCGGAATATCTTCATCTCTTTTTTAAGACCCTGTTTGCCGTCGCAGTCTCTTATGTTGTCTGGTTAATTTTATTGCGTATTATTGCTGTTTTTGAGAAAAAGACCCAAAAATCCGATGTTATTAAAATTAACATAGAGGTTTTCAGGGGAATACGCAGGGCGGTGTTTTATGGCGTGCTCTTCGCAACCGGCACATACCTCATAAGGCTTTTCAGCATCAGTCTTTTGGAAAACATTTTTCATTCCCTGATGATTATACTCCTGGCATCTCCGGTAAAGGATTGTCTTTTAATCTCGCTGGAATACCTCGAAAAAAATATAGTAGACAGAACGAAAACCAAAGTCGATGATATTATTTTCGACCTTCTCAATAAATTTGCAGGCGCTGCTATTTATGCAACCGCTGGGATTCTGGCCCTCGATACTCTGGGCGTCAATGTCATGCCCTTTATAGCGGGTGCCGGCGTGGCAGGCATTGCCGTTGGTTTTGCCGCCAAAGACACGTTGTCGAATCTCATCGCCGGGGTATTGCTTATTATCGACAGACCATTTGAAATCGGCGACCGGATCGAAGTTTGGAGTGCTCCCGCCGGAAGCGCCACCTGGGGAGATGTTATCGATATCGGCTTGCGCGCTACCAAGATCAAGACAACCGATCATATTATTATCATTATACCAAACAATGAAATCATGAAACGGGATATAGTCAATTACACCAGTCTTTCGACAAAGATCAGAGTCCGAATCAATGTGGGGGTCGCATATGACGCGGATATCGAAAAAGCAAAAGATTTGATCAAGGCCGTCGCTTCAGAAGCGGCCTGGATTTCCAAGGAACCGCCGCCAAAAGTTGTTGTGAGAAACTTTGGAGAATCTTCGGTTGATCTTCAGCTGCGGGTGTGGATTGATAATGCGCGAAAACGGATGGATACTATTTCCTATATTACCGATAATATTAAAGCGGCGTTTGATAAAAACGGGATTGAGATCCCCTATCCAAAAAGGGACATTACCATAATAGAACGGTCAATCGCCGAACCGGGAAAACCGCAACAAATACCTGTTGATAAAACTTCTTGATTTGGAAATGTATAGAAGCTAGTATCTACGTTTTTGTAATAATAAAAGAAAATAGTTTTTTTATCTGATAACCGTATGAAACTTACCATAAATGAAGTTGCACAGTGTCTCCGCCTTCCGGTAACCACCGTGGATCGTTGGATACGCTAGGGCAGGATACCCATACAAAAAAGCAGCAATGGCTATCCTTTATGGTTTTTGTGTTTTTTCTTTCCTTTAGTCTGGCCCGGAGGATATTTGCGCTTGTGTTCCTTATAATGCGTGTAAGGCTTATCGGAATCCATCTCGATGCTTACATACGCACTCTGGTCCACATGTAGACCTTGGGGCAGCGATACATCCATTCTCCAGTTATCTCCCCTCAAGTAAAAATATAATTTTCGATGCGTATCATAATAAACGCTACAGGAAGGGTAATAGCGATAGTGGTGTTTTGCCCGATATCCATGGGCTGGTGCATGCGGCGGCGGCCCTCCTTTGGTCTTTTTTACTTCATGGGGATGGCCGTATCCAGTACCATTGCCCCATTCGTAACTGACGCCGCCGCCGGTGGTTCTGCAGGAGGTCAGAAAAAATAGACACAAAGACATCATTAAAAGAAACAACGCATTTTTTAGGATTTTGAAATACATATCGATTCTCCATTGATCTATAGTTGATAAAATATATTAATAGGCTGTCAATTTTTAAGCAAAATGCGTACCAGATGGGTGGAAATGCGACTGGTTCAATAAAACCAATTGGTTAAGCAAGCGATAGGGGTGTGGAGATGACAACGGGGTGACAAATATTGTCAAAGCAGGTGTCAAAGGATGTGTGTTTTGGATCTAATCCGTGTTTTTAACCATAGAAATATGTTTAAAGTAACCGTCTACAATTTTCATAGGATCTATTTGTAGAACTTCCGCAAAGAGTTTTAAAAAATTTCTTAAATAGACGTCGGGGGGGAGACTCTCCAGCCGATTTTCTTCAATGGCGTTTAAAACCGAAACACTTATTCTTGTGAGGGAATGGATTTCGTGAATTTCAACGCCCAGCGCTTCTCTCAGTTTTTTTAAATCATTTCCAGAAACAGACGATTTAGAAAGAATTTCGTCTGAAAGTTGTTTCTCTTCGTCCGTCTGATTTGTTTTTGTCGCGTCGGCCGCTAAAGGATCATCGTTTGCCGCTTTGCCGGGGTGAAATACGGGTTCGGATTGACTTTGATCGGAGATAAACGTCGTGTCGGATTGTCCTGAATCCACAAGCATTCTATCGTAGGCGGCCCTCTTTTTTCCATCGATGAGGGTAAAAAACGCCTCTTCGATGATTTTCAGAATTTTTCCCCGTTCATCCGTTGAAAACAAAGAATAAGTTACCAGAGAATCTTCGCCATAAATCGACACGGCATCCTTATAAGCCTGTTTAATCTCCAAAAAAGACGATTTTTCCGGAATTTTTAAAATTTCGTAGTAATTTAATCCGTCAAAATATTTCATGATATTTCTTTTGGCAATGATGTCGGCCTTTGATTTCTGGTTATCTTTTCTGCGATCTTTTTCAGATCGTTGGAAGATTGTGTATGGGGATATTTATGGATATATAGTGTTTTCGAAAACACTGCATCATGGATTTGTTCATCATAGCGGATATTTCCAACGAACTGAAAATCAGAATGAAAATGCCGGTTACATACGGTCTCAATTTTATTGCCAAGGGTTGAATCCATATTTTTTCGGAACTGATTTAAAATCAGCTTGAATTTGAATTCACTTAATTTGTTTTTCAGGTAGGTTTTTTTGTCCGGTTGATATTTTGAGACGATTTTTAGGATATCGTGGGTACCCGCAGTTGCGCCGGACATCTCGGTGACAGCATCCTTGACCGCCGAATGGAATTCGGAACGCTTTAATGTCTGTTTTAATATTCTAAAATAGACGGCGTTAATAAAACGGAAAAAATTTTCGATGGATGTGGGTTCGGGTGTGCCTATCAGAATGCTTTCCTTGGAAGTCAAGAAAAAATCGAGGGTGTTGAAATTTGTCCCCGTCCCCAGATCGAGCAAAATATAGTCGAAAGGAAGCTTTTGAATCGCGGTGATTATTTTTAATTTATGGGCATGCAAAAGATTTGCGATTTCCATGGAACAATGCAGCGAGCTGATAAAAAAAAGACCCGGGATCATGGTGGGAACAGCCACACTTTCAAGTCCTCTCACCGTTTTATCTAAGTAGCGATTCAACCCGCGCTTCGGTCTTTTCACTCCCAAAAGAGTATGGAGATTTGAAGCGCCCAGGTCCAAATCGATCACCACGACGTTATGGCCCTGTTTGGCGATTAATGCGCCTAGGTTGGCCGCAAGAAAACTCTTTCCAACACCGCCTTTTCCTCCGCCGATGGGATATATTTCCGTCATTGGGGATTTAACTCCGGTTTATGGGCCTTCATGAACAATGACAAGCTGGCAATGGAGCATCAATATTTATTTTGCCCTGAAAAACCTGGTCCTTTGGGCCAGGTCAGAGTTCTCCGGCTCTGCCTGAGAATTTTGTAGCCGGAATAATGGAATGATGGAGTAATGGGATGAGGGGCTCGAGAAACATTATCAATTTTATCAGTACAATGAGTATTTCTGTGATAATTATTCAGAAAAATTGCGCTTTTAGACCCAATAATCCAATACTCCATTATTCCAACACTCCAACTGTTTGAGTTGAAGTTTATACCACACCCCTATGGGGTGAAACCAAAGCCTGGTCCTCTGGCCCCGGATTTTTACTTTTTTTGAACAGAGACAGTATGGGGTGGTCTATACATCGGCCGGATTTTATAGTATAAATTGAACAGACGCACGGCGATTATGGCCACGATAAGTCTGGGTACCCAGAGCCAGAACGCACTGAGCCCCAGCGATAAAAAGAGTGCCGGATCCTCAATCATGGAATGATTGATCCCGATGGAAAGATGAAGCTTTTCAAGTTCTTCCTTTGTAATATGCTCCTCTTTTGCTTCTTCTACAATCACTGCGCCACCGTAGGCGATTCCAAAGACGATAGCGGTCAGCCATAAAATGCCTGTCCGTTGATCGAGTCCCATGGTCTTCAAAAGTGGGCTCAAAATTTTAACGATATGAGGAATCATATTGAAAATTTTCATCATTTCAAGAAGAATCATGATGACCATGATAATTATAAATATCTTTAGACTGAGATATAAGGTGGCTATCAGCCAATTTTTCATCAGGGTAATAAACGCCGGTTGAATTGCCACAGGCGTTCCTTTTGCCGCAACCTGTGCGGGGTCAGCCCCGAGAAATATGGAGACGATCATTACCGTTACAACGGAAGCTGCCAGGCGAAAAAGGGTCGCTTTAAAGGGTTTAAGTCCAGACTGGCTCTGAATAATTCCTTCCTGGATAAGATTGTGTGAAGAGAAGAAAAATAGCGATCAATGTCATTTCATTGGTGGTTAAGGGGAGTACCACCATGGCAGCGATGCCGCCGTAAATGCCTGTAAGCATCCCGACGATCAGTGGAAGGACGGCTATGGGGGAAAGACTCAGAAGGTTCATACAGGGTTCAAGGATAAAGTTTATTTTGTTTACCCAGCCGCTGTATTCAAGAAGGACCGTCAGAAAGGATATGGGCACAATAATTTTGAGCATCCAGACAAATCCGTGCAATCCTTTTTGAGTGCCGGTTTTAAGTCCATATGTGAGCTTATTTTGTATATGATTCATTTTAAAAGGTTCCGCAGAAAAAGTTTTTTAACGCTTTAAAGCAATATTGACATGTTGGCAAGCTTTAACTTCTCATATTTTCGGGATTGCAGGCAATACCGTCATAAATGAGGTTTCGGAGTTTCTGTCGGAGAACCGAATAGGAGAAACTGCGTTTTGCGATTTCGTAGTTCTTATCGACCATTTTTTTGCAAAATCCGGGGTTTTCAAGAACTTTCCTGGCCATGCGAACCGAATCCTCTGACACAAATCCGTCGATTTCCACCGTAAGAAACCCTTTTGGCTCGATGTCGAAGGTATAGATTGAATATTTGTTTACGACGATGGGTTTTTTAAAGTAGACGGCCTCTAAAAATGCATTGCCGAACCCTTCAAAAGTCGAGGGATATGTGACCAGATCGGCATGGGGATAAATGTCGTTCAGTGTGTAAATTTTTTTCCCTGTCTTGGTGCGCCCTCTCCTCTCATTGATAATATCCGAAACAAA
>JAFCZV010000383.1 GCA_019314155.1 Deltaproteobacteria bacterium | reverse complement strand
GGGAATATCATCTCGATGAATCCGGCAAAATGATTCCGGTTGATGTATGTGCCTCGTGCATCACCCAAATATGATTTAATGTAATCCACCCACAACACACCAAGTGTAGGAACCAGCGCCTGAATAAGACCATATAAAGCTTCAAGAGCTGCCAACCCCAGCAGGATATAAATTAGAAGCTTCAGATACCTGGAAGATGTAAAAGTTTGCCGGAAAACAAGAAAAAACATTAAAAGGCTGAGCAAAAACGTCCACCAGGCCAAGGAACTCCGTGAGGAATAGCTTAATGTATTCCATGCAACAGAACTATTGATTATTGCGATAGATTGTATCAGCACCTCGTGTCTAAACGGGCTTAAGAAAGATAGAATAGAGAAAGGAAGTGGTAGGGATTGGAATAAGGTGACTGCAAAGAACAATCCTAAAAAAACAATAAAATTTTTACTCTGGATCCATATCTGTTTGTCTCGGTTTTGCCATAAAAGAATTAAAAACGCGGCAAAAATACATACCGTGTAAAATGACCAGATCCATGGCTGTACCGCAGCAAATAAAATGGGGATGGTTGCGACGATAAAAAAGATTATGTTTCTACTTAATGTCATTGGAAATAGCCCTTGACATACACATTACAATACATAATATATAACATCATTAACTTTTCCGGTTTATCCGGGTGAGGAGCTGTATAATGAATGCTGAAACCGTTCGTCTCAACATTACCATTCCAAAAGACCTGGCTCATGCACTAAAAAGATTTGCAGGACCAAGAAAACGCAGTCAATTTATCGCGGAAGCCGTGAGACAGCAAATTGAAAAAAAAGGAAAAGAAGAGCTAGAAAGAAAATTAGAAGAAGGCTATCGAGCTTCCGCACAAGAAAGCCTTGCTATTACAAAAGAGTTTGAAGTCACCGATCTGGAGGGCTGGAATGAATATTAACAGAGGAGGAATATATCTTGCGGCACTTGACCCTGTCATAGGAAAAGAAATCTCCAAAACCCGGCCGGTTGTAATCGTATCCAACAATAAAAACAATGAGTTCTCTGGTACGGTGACAATCTTGCCTGTAACATCTAAAAATATTCAGAAAATATACCCTTTTGAGGTCCTTTTAAAAAAAGGAGCCGGAAACCTTCCGAAAAACTCGAAGGTTAAAGCTGACCAAATTCGAACGCTTGACAAAAGCAGAATCGTAAAGTTCATTGGCGCATTAGCAAAAAGAGAAATCGACTTGGTGAATAAGGCTACATTAATTCATCTGGATTTATTCTAACCCGGGATTTACGCAAGTCTTGTCACCCATTTAAATGCCCTGAGACCTTTGACCTCCACCCCCCGACGTCTGACTTCTGTCCTCCAACTTCCGCTCTCCGCCCTCAGACCTCTGACTTCTGACTTCAGTCGTCCAAACTCCGCCCCCAGTTAATACGGACTACAGAAAAAATCAGCCGTTGACTGTTTTCAGATTAGGGCTGCCAGACATAAGAGATTTGTGGAAAAGATCGGAAATATTTCAAATGATGAAATCGATTTCATAAAGAAGTCAATTGCCTTAATTCTTGATATTGAACCGGAACACTGCGAGTAAAGCAATCGGCTGCTCCGAACTCGATCAACGCCCTTCCCCTCTTAGTATCGACCAGGGCGTCTTGAGCATTATCTTGAAATCGAGACCAAAAGACCAGTCCCGCCTACCATTGCCCGCCAACCGTGCAGAGCAAGGCGGCCAGGGGCACGAGCGGACAGGTGTCGATGTATTGAAGATCCAGATTCATCCATTCCTCGAAGCAAACATGATTTAAATGAAAATCTTGACATGTTCATGAATTTGGAGTATATTTTCATGAAAATAAGCTTAAGGGAGAATCTACATGGCAAATTTGCAAATCAAAGGAATCAAAGATGAGCTGTATGCCCAGATAAAAAAACTGGCTGCTTCGGAAAACCGGTCAGTGAGTCAACAGGTTCTTTTTTTGATAAAAGAGCATCTCAGTAAAAAAAAGCAAATCGACTCAACAAAAAGGCCGGCCCTGATTTTATTGGAACTTTCTGGCTCATGGAAAGATGACAGGAAGCCTGAAGATATCGTTAAAGAAATAAAAAACGCCAGGAAAAATTCAATAAAACTGGAGGAAGGATTTTAATGTATTTACTGGATACCGATACAATTATCTTCAGCCTGAAGGGAAACACTGCGGTCCAAAAACAACTGCTATATCATATGAATGATCCGATAAAAACCACTGTAATCACGCTCATGGAACTGTATTACGGGGCGTACAAATCGCAAAAGGTTACCGGAAACCTTGCTAAAATAAAAACCCTCGAACAAGCCCTTGAAATTATACCAGTCGGGATAGAATCTGTCGAAATTTTTGGAATGCTTAAGTCGCAACTTGAGAAAACCGGATCACGACTTGACGACTTTGATCTGATAATAGCCGCTTGTGCCCTGGTCCACAACTTAACCCTGGTCACCAACAATGAAAAACATTTTCAAAGAATCGAGGATCTGAAGCTCACAAACTGGACATGTTATCCCGATTAATAGCAATCCCCAATCCACAAATCGTCAATCAACAATCATCAATCCAAATGCTCCAGTTTTCAAGATAAAAAATATCATGCTCCACACGCTTTGCAATCGAAGTGTCCCCGCGCCACCCGTTGACCTGTGCCCATCAAATTATTGAAATGTTTTTACCCAAAACAGCCCGCACACTGACGGCGGGTAAACCTTGGGCTGAAATGGGCAATGGAAGATATAATCTGCGAGAATCTGAGTGTGTCTGCGGCTATTTTTCTAATTTTTCACAAATTGCAGACAAGACATCATCAATAGATGTTTCTATGGATTCAAAAACATCATCCCCGATGTGTTTATGATGCGGATGAGTAGGTATGTCTACCCAGTGATTGGCGTTATCCCAACGGCAAATCAAATTCCCTAAGCTGTCTGACCAATGATAGGAATACTTTCTCTCTTTATTCTCAAAAAGATATTCTTTGACAAATAGGTTTGAGGAATCTGTGAACATCACTTGTGCTTTGAGCCTGAACGATTCTCTTTCTTGCTCATATAGTAATACATGAAAGGACTTAATAAGATGTTTGTACCTGGCGATTAGATCAAGCATATTCCAGTTCCCGTTTTTGCCTGTTAAGCCTGTCCAATGATTCTTTTGCAAAGCGCCAGTCTAAGTAGTCGTCCTCTTCTTTGAACACCTCTTTATTTTTAATCCCTTCAATCTTTTCTTGGAAGCTTTTAAAATCCATACGATATTTAACTTCAAAACGCTTGATCTCGGCCTCATATTTTTCCATTTTTGCCATCATCATGAACAAAGCCTGATTTTTCACAAATGATTTTAGGTCCTTAAAACCAAGCTGAATAATGATGGATTCATATTTCTCGATGAACCCTGAATCTATAGAAGTCCCCATAATTATTTCCTTTCTTAATTTTTTGCGTTGCACAGAAACTTTTTATCCGGTTGATGTTAATCATGATTAACTGAATCAAATTTGCCTGTGTAATACGCAGAATATCATGAAACTTCCTCTTTTGTCCAGAATAGCCTGCCGGCAAAAAAAAGTTTTGCCTATTTCAATCTGTGTGGATCTTGGTGGGTTTGTGGTCTATTCTCTTTTTACCCAAAATTGTTTACCCCGTTCAATTCCATAGGATCATTTAACTGGGGCCTTGAGCTGAAATGGTCCGCAGATTACGCAGACCCGCCTGCCATTGTCCGCCCGGCATTCGCCTGAGGCAAAGCCGATGGCGGGCAGGCAAGCTCGCCCGCCAGCCAAGCCCACCCGGCATTCGCCTGAGGCGCAACCGATGGCGGACGGGGGAGGCGAGGCGGCCAGGGGCACGAGCGGGCAGGTGTCGATGTATTGAAGATCCAGATACATCCATTCCTCGAAACACACATCGTTTCAATGGGAATAATGCGGGAATCTTTTTTGATCTTAAAGACAGGTCCATCCGATTCCATTTATAAACAATTGTGTCATTTTGCATATCAACCATCAATATACATGTTTATTATTGGAAGGTCGCAAAATGTACAAAAGAAATCTTCGATTACCTGAAAAACCAAAGCAAAGTTTTTTCCTCTGGGGGACGCGCCAGACCGGTAAAACAACATTATTAAAGGCATGCTACCCGGATGCCCTGCGCATTGATCTCCTCAAAACCGATGAACTCATGCGATACGCAAAGGAGCCGTCGCTCTTGCGGGAAGAGGTGGCAGCGCTTTCGCATGAACGATTGATTGTGGTTGACGAAATTCAGAAAGTCCCCGTACTTTTAGATGAAATTCACTACATGATTCAGGAATGGCAACGCGTTTTTGCATTGTGCGGCTCCAGTGCGAGAAAAGTTAGACGCGGGCGGGCAAATTTATTGGGCGGCCGTGCGATTCGCTATGAACTCTTCGGTCTGGTGGCACAAGAACTTGGCGCTGATTTTTCCATTGAGCATTTCGTCAACACCGGCCCGCTTCCGGATCATTATGGGGCTGAAAACCCTGCTCTGGCGCTCCGTGCCTATGTGGATGATTACTTGCGGGAAGAAATTCTGGAAGCGGGCTTAACGCGCCGCCTGCCAATATTTTCCGACTTTCTCAGGGTGGCAGCCATCGGGGACACGGAAATTCTGAACATGTCCAACATTGCACGAGAAACGGGAATCTCAGTTTCCACTGTCCGGGACCATTATAGCTTCCTAATCGATACCTTGATGGGCGCCTTCCTGCCGGCCTTCACATTACGGCCCAAGCGCCGCACGATTCATGCGCCTAAATTCTATTTTCGGGATCTTGGCGTGGTCAACCATCTGGCAAGGCGTGGAGCCATCAAGCCCGGATCGGAACTGTTTGGCAAAGCTTTTGAAAACTGGCTGTTTCATGAACTGTCGGTTCACGCAAAATACAGCGAATTATTCTATGAACTTTCATACTGGCGACTTTCCAGCGGCATTGAAGTCGATTTTATCCTGGGGCCAGGTAGCGTCGCCATTGAAGCAAAGGGCAAGTCAAAAATCATCGTTTGTCTTGAAAAAAGGATGAGGAAGACCAACGAGGGTATTCATATCGTGCCTTATCAAGAATTCACCAAATTGCTCTGGGATGGAGAATGGACCCAGGATCTCTATCGATAATCTGCGCAATCTGCGGATCAGTAGTCGTTTCCATGGGTTTTCCCCTAACTCCCACTTTTTATGCCAGTTTTAGGTGGCAGGAAAAAATTATGCCGTATAAACCCATTTGGCTCGACTTTTTGAAAGTATGATAAGATGATCTTTAAGTTGTCTGTGAGAATGATTGCGCAAAAAAGGAATTAAAAGTTCGATTATATTTTTAGAGGTTGTAGGATGGACTTTAAGCCGAATTACACCTGGATGTTTGCTAAGCGGCAGGATAACCCAATCACCAAAATGTTCATCCAGGGTAACGAGAATCCGATTTTCATCAATCGCTTTTTGTAATATCTCCTGGTCATCTGATCTGGCTTGCCCGACTTCGGAGGCACGCACTACATCGTGACCTTCATCACGCAAAGCCTGAGCTACATCCAGATGCAACATTTGATCCAGATAAAGCTTCAGGACTTCAGGCATGGACTGCTCTAAACTCAGTGTGATCAAGAGATGCTTTTGCGTAGAGCAAAGCCGCCTGGATATCTTCCTTCTTCAACTCCGGATATCCGGCAAGTAACGTGTCCAAGGTTTCACCTTCTGCGATCTGTTCCAGAATAACAGAGACCGGGATACGAGTCCCCTTGATCACAGGCTTTCCATTGCAAATCCTTGGATTTAGTTCAATTCGATCCATCATAGTCATCTTGAACCCTCCTCATTAAACTTGTCTTATGATACCCATCAAAAATATTAATGTCAATTTTAGAATTGAAGCCTAAAGTTAAGCTGCTGTCATATCCGTATCAGCTATAATTTTTACCCAAAATTGTTTACCCCGTTCAATTCCATAGGATCATTTAACTGGGGCCTTGAGCTGAAATGGGTAATGGTATGAGGGAGACAGGGGATTTCACGGGGTGGATCAGCGCCCTTCCCCGGTCAGCACCGACCAGGGCGTCTTGAGCAGTATCTTAAAATCGAGA
>JAFCZV010000051.1 GCA_019314155.1 Deltaproteobacteria bacterium | reverse complement strand
CCGTTCCCGTTTTTTAACTTAACAGAATATCGACCTTATGTACAGATTTTACCGAATTTTCAAAGAGCAAATTTGTTTAAAAAAAATGTTGACTTTAACCGGAACAACTAAAGTTAAGGTATTCTATCAATTTTAATTATAATTGATCGCGCTGAAAGCGCATTCCTCAACTTTAGCTCATTTTAGGCACTTCAAACTTCAAACTTTTGGACTTCAGCTTATACGGGTTATTGTCCAGATAAAAAAACATCATCGTATTTATGAATTTGAGCACTTAGCTATTTCAACTACCAACCTCCGGACGCGCCGCCGCCACCGAATCCGCCACCGCCACCGCCGCCGAAACTACCAAATCCACCGCCGCCAAATCCGCCACCACCGCCCCATGAACCTCTTCTGCCGCCCATGGATGAAAACAAAAGTAACATCAGAAACAACCTAGGATTTTTTATAAACAGTATTCCCAGAACAATTAGAAACGCAATGGTTATTATGGTATTAAAGATACCGGCGGGTTCACCCTTTTCTGCCGGCTGTGTGCTGTATCTTACTGAGGGCATTCCCTCTATTTGAACCCCGGAGGCTTCGGCAATCTTATTTGCTATAGCAAGTGCTGTGGTAAAAATGCCCGTTGAATATTCTCCTTTTCTGAAATAGGGTGCCAGCAGGTCTCGGCCCAGGCTGCCCACAAGACTGTCCGGAAGCACGCCTTCGAGTCCGTAACCGACCTCGATTCTGTACTTTTGGTCTTTAAGGGAAATCAGCAACAGCACACCGTTGTCTTTTCCCTTTTGACCGAGTTTCCATTTGTCATGGGCAATTGTTAGGGAAAGGTCTTCGATGGATTCGCCCTCGAGACTCGGTATGGTCAGGATCACCTCTTGCGCCGTTGTCTTTTGTTCAAGTTCCTGAAGATATCCGTTCAGTCTGTTTTCTGTGGCATCATCGATAATGCCGGCCAGGTCGACAACATATCTTGGCGGCTTTTCCGGAACGTTTGCGGCATGAGAAACAGATCCAACAACAAGGCACAGGAACAGAATTGCCATAAAAACTGCGGGTCTAGTCTTTGATGTCATCTGTAATATCTCCCAGTTTTTCCAAAGCCGTGTAATAGTCTTCGAAGATGGTGTTGAGCTGTTCCATCATCAGTTTTGTTTTCTGTTTCTTTTGCTTTAACACCGTTCTAAATACACTGGTGTTTATGCCGGAAACTTCCTCAAGGGCGGTCAAAACATTGTGGTTTCTCAAGGGGGGTTCTTTTCCCAAGAGAACAATAATGCTCCTGAAAAGGGGAATGTATCCTGAAAAAGAATCGATAAACATATCGGTGAGTATTTTTCGGTCTCCGGAAGAAGAGAGATATCCCTGCCTGAGGCCGATCAATCTGACTTTCACTTCCCTTTCACACTGTAGTCTGAGGTCAGATGGATCGATTTTAAGATCCTGAAAGAGATCCTCTCCAAATATGGTTTTATGCAGCAGTTTTATGTTCAGAAACTCCAGAGGGAATACATCCAGAGAATTCTTGATGTATTCAGGGACCATGATCAGCGGTGCCGCAATTTTTTTTCTGCCGTATTTTTTTCCTAACGGTGCGAGAATTTCAAGAAACTTTAAATCCATTTCATCGAGGACAAGCACAGAATTGACGTCTGACTTTCCGGGGTCAAAATCATCGGTCAGAGCACTTCCGGTGATGGTTATTGAGTGAATGTTATCTTTATAACTTCTTAATATTTCATCCTGAAAGGGTTTGAACCTTTCAGCGACTTCATTCTTTAAATTAGGATCAATCATAAAAACCTCCTTGCCCAGGGTAAAGACTTTTGCCGGTTCTGTTGTTCATTCAGCCAACTTGCTTCTCGGTGTTGTAATTGAGAGATGCCGGCAGAATTGTCCATTTAACATTAAAATTGTTTTTAACGACCGATGCGATGTGGCCGTCGAAATCATGGTGTTCTATAATCCATTCTTGGTTTCTGTAATTTACGATCAGACGGTTATGGTTGATTATCTTGACAATTCGACATTTTGAAAGATCCCTTATACCTGTTCCCGAAGCCTTTAATACCGATTCTTTTGACGTCCAGTAGCGAAAAAAAAGTCTATTTGGATCAGCGGTTGAAAGGCTCCATTCGCTGTCCCGGGCCGTTTTTCTGAAAAGCGCCGCTGAACATGGACGGATTTTTTCTAAATCCATACCGATCTTTGTTGAAGCAATCACCCCGCCCACATATTCGGTTTTGTGGGTTAGAGACCAGTAATTTCCGTCAAAGGGCACAGGTTCACCATTTTCACCCTTTATAAGACTGGTTAGTTTGACGCCGCTTTTTTGGGCGGATATTTCAAGGGCGCCTCTGGCATGCCTGCTTAAAAAAGCAACCTTTTCTCTGCCGGCAAGTTTTTGTTGTTTATCAGGAACAGCGAGAATAACCGGATAAATAATTCGGCTTTGGATGTTCGGTTTAGGATTTTGGATTGTATCCAAGATAACTGAGCTCCACGATTATAATTTTTAAGTGCTTGAAACTTTTTTTGAAACGCCTAATCTTTTACCTTTGCGCGTTCAGTTTTGAGCTTCAGAGCTTCTTCATACACCTTGTTTTTAGAAAGACCGTATTTTTGGGCGACGATTCTGGAAACCTCTGATATTTTGCCCCCTTTCTTATCCAGTGCTTCAATCAATCCGGCTCGAATGACGTCTTTTGAAACTTCTTTCTTTTCTTCACAGCCTTTCACAATAAGCGTGCATTCACCTTTTACAGACGGACGATGGAATAACGAATCTATGAGTTCTGATAAACGGCCTCTTAAAAATTCTTCGTGAAGTTTGGTCATCTCTCTGCAAAGTACGCCATATCTGTCACCCATTACATCGGCGAGCTCTTCCATAAAAGCCAAAATGCGTCCGGGATTTTCATAAAATATAAGGGTTTTTTTTTCATCGGCAAGGTCTTGAAGCTGTTTGAGTCGTTTTGTCTTTTTTTTGGCAGGAAACCCGATAAAAATAAAAGAGTCTGTTGGCAGTCCTGCAGCGCTGATGGCGGTAATTAGGGCAGAAACCCCGGGAATGGGAATAACCCGAATGTGGTTCGCTATGGCTGCTTTGACCAGCCGGTAGCCAGGATCCGATACAGCGGGGGTGCCGGCATTGGTTACCAGTGCAACCGATGATCCTGCCTTGAGACGATGAAGCAACATCGGCGTACGTGCTTCTTCGTTATGCTCATGATAAGAGATCAGATTGTTTTTGATATCATGATGTGCCAGCAGCCTGCCGGTGTGCCGGGTATCTTCCGCAGCCACAAGATCGACCTGACCAAGGGTTTTTAGGGCCCTGATGGTGATATCCTCCATGTTTCCGATGGGGGTCGTCACCACATAAAGATCACCCGTTTTATTACAAAGATTTGACATCAAACTAATCGCTTTTTACAATAGTAATATTAAAATTCTTGCGTTATGAGGACTGGGCTTCCAGCGCAGTCAATTTAAAAACTAGCAGAATACCACAACTTCCCCGTTTAATACAGGATAAATAGGCATTTCAAACTTTAAGCATTTTAGCATTTTAGGCACTTTAAATTATCCATAGGCGAGTTCAAAGGCATTTTTTATGATCTCTATTCGGGGATTATCTGCTGCTGAGCTTATTGAAATAACATCAAATCTTGCTTTGACACGGGTTTGTTTTGTGGCTTTAAGGTAGTACAAAGCAACCATGGAAATTTTACGCTGTTTTTTGGGGGTGACCGCCCATTTGGGGTTTCCGAAAAGATCCGACTTTCTGGCCTTAACCTCAACAAAGACCAGGGTCCCCTTTTCTTTTGCGATAATATCGATTTCCCCCAGCTTGTTACGGTAATTCTGCTCCAGAATCTTGTATCCGTTTTTCCTAAGGTGCCTCACCGCCAAAGACTCACTTTCTTTGCCAAATTGCTGCCGCCTGTTTAGCATTATAGCACCTTTGTGTTCTACAGAGTTAAGGCCAAATATTTCAGGTATTGACGTTAGGAGATTACAAATATTCCTTAACTCCCTTGAAGCTCTGTCTGTGGATGGGACAGCATCCGAATTTTCGGATCGCTGCCTTATGAGCCTTGGTCGGATATCCTTTGTGTTTGGAAAATCCAAATTGAGGGTAATCCTGGTGGTACCTCTCCATCAGCCTGTCACGGGTTACTTTTGCAATAATCGACGCAGCTGCAATGGAAATACTGAGGGCGTCACCTTTGGGAATCGGCTCCTGCGGCAGGGTTGAAGAAATCATAAAAATACCGTCTATAAGAAGGCAATCCGGTTGGGGGTCCAGATTTTCAGACGCCATGGCCATGGACAGGAGAGCGGCTTGCAGGATATTGATGCGATCTATTTCCGGCGGGTCGACGATCCCGATTCCAATGGAAACCGCAAGATCATAAATCCTGTCGTAAAGATACGCCCGTTTTTTGGGTGTCAATTTTTTGGAATCGGATATTCCTGGAATATGCAAATAAATAGGCAGGATAACCGCTGCAGACACAACCGGGCCGGCCAGAGGTCCCCTGCCGGCTTCATCAATACCCGCGATTCTTGAGAATCCCTTATCAATGCTTTTTTTTTCGAATAACCACAGGTCTTGTCCCATGGAATCACGGTTCGCCCTAACTATACGGGTTGTTGGAATTCTGACTTTATGAAACCGATACGTTTAAGGTTCACAAAGGAAGGTTAATTTATGCGACGCTCTCTTAATCTTGCTGCCTTGCCCCTTAATTTGCGCAGGTAGTATATTTTTGACCGGCGTACACGTCCGAATGTAACCACTTCCATTTTATCGATTATCGGAGAATGTAACTGGAAAATACGCTCAACCCCTATCCCGTAAGATACTTTACGAACGGTAAATGTGGCCTTTGTCCCGCCGCCGCGTTTGCTGATCACAACACCTTGAAAAATCTGAATCCGTTCTTTTTCACCTTCTTTTATCTTTACATGAACTTTAACCGTATCACCGGCGGCAAAATCGGGCAAATCAAGCCGCATCATCTCTCTTTCTATCTGTTGTATTCTTTCCATATTAATCTCCATAATTCAGTTATTAGGCTCGTAATTCAGCGGTTTCCGAGCATCGTTTTTTATTCTTTTCTTCCAAACAGTCTGTCAAGTATGACGGAAGCAGCCGATCGCACGGATAAGTGATTGTAATCGGTATTTCCGAAAACCGGATCGAGTGCGTAATCGGCATCTGCCATAAATTTTTCTGAAAGCCCCCAGCCCGTACCGAACATTAACAGGTATAGGTTGTCATCTTGGAGCATCTTCCGGAACCGTTTAAAGCTTATATTACGGGGGTTGTGACCGGCGCTGGTAACAACCGTTTTCGGTGAATCTCCATTTTTTTTACGGATATGTTCGATCACCTCATTCAGAGATTTTTTTATTATGATCAGCTGCAGGGCTTCTCTACGTTTTGGATTATATCTTGCGCCTGTTCCTTTTAACCAATGTGAAATAATTTTTTCCACCAGTGCTTTCTGGTCGGAAAGGGGCGTAACCACATAAAATGATCGCACTCCGTATGTCTTTGCCGCTCTCGATATATCATGCAAATCTAAATTCGTTACCGCAGATGCGATAATATCACCCTTCTTGTTGACCACCGGATAATGCATCAGGGCCAAATAAAGATTGGTCGTGTATGATTTTTTCAATATCGAGGCACCACTTTTTCAGAATTTCAATCTCCTGGCTGCTCAGGGGTCTATTCTCCAGCAAATCCCGCCGTTTCAGGAACGTGCGTATCAGCGACGTTTCAAGTCTCCATTTCTCAATTTCTTTGTGGTTGCCCGACAACAGTACACTTGGGACTTCAACATCTTCGAAGATCCTGGGTCGTGTATAATGTGCATGTTCTAAAACACTGTCTGAAAAAGAATCTTTTTCAGCCGAGTCCTTGCCGCCGAGCACACCGGGAATCAACCGGGTTGCGGCATCAATGATAACCATGGCTGCCAGTTCACCCCCTGTGAGGATATAATCACCGATGGAAATTTCATCATCGATAAAATCGTGGCAAATCCGTTCATCAACGCCTTCGTAACGGCCGCAAACCAAAATAAGTCCATCCAATGATGCGAATTCCTGGGCGACACTCTGATCAAAACGTCGCCCTTGGGGCGTCAGCAGAATCTTTTTAGACAACGGCGCTTTTTTTTCAGCAGCCCGAATAGCACCGGCCAGCGGTTCGGGCTTCATAATCATCCCACAGCCACCGCCGTATGGCCTGTCATCGGTAATATGGTGCTTATCTTCTGCAAAATCTCTGACATCTATGGCTGATACGGAAATTTTCTCCTGATTCACCGCACGTCTGATAATCCCGTGTTCCCAAAATGGATTGAACATTTCAGGAAAAATAGTCAGGACAATAAAATTCATCCCCTTAAACTTCACAACCCTTCCGGCAAAGCCACACGCATGGTCTTATGTTCGAAATTTATTTCCAAAACCACCGATTCAAGCGCGGGAATCAGTATTTCATTATCATCGCCTTTATCCAGATCCTTAACCACAAAAACGTCGTTACTGCCGGTGGAAATTATCGATTCAACGCGACCGATGCACTGTTCGTCGGTTGTGAAAACTGCAAGCCCGATAATATCACACCAGTAATAGGAACCTTCTTCGGGTTCAGGAAGAGCGGCCCGTTCGATAAGAAGCTTGGAACCGATCAAGGTTTCAGCTGCATTCCGGTTTCCAATACCTTCAAATGATAAAAGAATGCGTCTACCGTGAGGTTTGGCCCATTTTATTGTATAATTTTTTTCGATTTTGCCGGCACGGGCGACAAGAATCGAACTGCCCGGGTTGAAAACAGACAAAGATTCAGCATAAGAATGGACCTTAAGGTTCCCTTCTACTCCATGGGCGCCAATGATCTTTCCAACAGGGAGAAACCCGTTTTTTTTCACATCACTATTCTAAAATTTCAAGAACCGATCGTTTTTTTAATTTGGCGGAAGCAGCGCTCAATATGGTGCGCATGGCCCGCGCCGTTCGACCCTGTTTCCCAATCACCTTCCCTAAGTCCTCCTGGGCCACTTTGAGCTCTAATACCGAGGTCTGATTTCCCTCTACCTCTGAAACTTCAACAACTTCTGGTTTATCAACCAGCGCCTGGGCAATATACTTGATCAGATCTTTCATAGCTCAATCTCCTTTGTTGGCTTATGAGTAGGGGTAAAGATCTTATGCAAGTTCAGCAAAAAAACCTTCTTCTTTCAAAAGGCTTTTTACAGTGTCTGTGGGAATGGCGCCTTGATCAATCCAGTACTTGATCCGCTCTTGTTTTAGAACAACCTTGGCCGGATCAATCAAAGGATTGTATGTTCCGACATTTTCTATAAATTTACCGTCCCGGGGAGATTCACTATCCGCAACAACAATTCGGTAAAAAGGTCTTTTCTTTGCGCCGTGTCTGGCCAACCTGATTTTAACTGACATATAATTTCTCCTTCAAAACGACGGCAGACCCAAGCCTAACCCTCGCATGCCGCCTTTGTTGACTTTTTTAACCATTTTCATAATTTGAATGTAATTTTTTAGCAGCTTGTTGATATCCTGCACACTGGTTCCACTCCCTTTAGCGATCCTTTTGCGGCGGCTTCCCTTTATCAAAGTGTGCTGGCGTCGCTCCAAGGGGGTCATGGAATTAATAATCGCTTCGATCCTAACAAATTCCTTTTCGTCAACTTCGAGATTTTTAAGCTGCTTCATTTGACCCATTCCAGGTATCATATTGATGAGTTCCGACATAGAACCCATTTTCCTTATTTGAACCATTTGATCACGAAAATCTTCGAGTGTAAACTCATTTTTTCTTAACTTTTTTTCTAATTCCAGCGCTTTTTTTTCGTCAACGACAGCCTCGGCCTTTTCTATTATGGTGAGGACATCACCCATCCCAAGTATCCTTGAGGCCATTCTGTCCGGATGAAACGGCTCCAGATCGCTGAGCTTTTCACCGACGCCGACAAATTTTATCGGTTTATCGGTTATTGATTTTATCGACAGGGCTGCTCCGCCACGCGCATCGCCATCCATCTTTGAAAGGACAACGCCGCCAATATCTAAGGTTTTGTTGAATGATTTGGCGATATTAACAGCGTCCTGGCCTGTCATGGCATCGGCTACCAAGAGAATGTCGGCGGGTTTGACTGCGTCCTTGATACGGGAAAGTTCATCCATCAATGCCTCGTCGATATGTAGACGACCGGCAGTATCGATGAGCAGTATATCGCAGCCTGTTCGGTGTGCCTCCGTCCTGGCTTCCTGGCAAATTTGTACCGGGTCCATTTCCAGGCTGGATGGAAAAACGGGAACAGACAATTGCTGGCCGAGTTTGCTCAACTGGTCAATGGCTGCAGGACGGTAAACATCTGCTGGAACCAGATAAGGCTTTTTTCCCTTTTTCCTCAAAAAAACAGCGAGCTTGCCCGCGGTGGTCGTTTTGCCTGATCCCTGCAACCCGACCAGCATGACCGATACCGGCACAGGCCCTGAAAGGTTCAGGTCTTCAAGGCGCCCCCCCATTAGCTCCGTCAGTTCATCGTTGACGATTTTGACAACCTGCTGGCCGGGTGTCAGGCTTGCCATAACTTCCTGCCCCAGAGCACGTTTCTTGATATCGGAAATAAACTTTTTTACAACTTTGTAGTGTACATCGGCCTCAAGAAGTGCCATTCTGACTTCTTTTAGGCCCTCTTCGATATTTTTTTCCGATAATTTGCCGTGACCCTTAAGTTTTTTAAATACGGCATTCAGTCTGTCACTCAAATTGTTAAACATAAAAGCACCGATAGTATCTCAATATTGAAAACGCAAAATGTAATAGTTAAATAATGTTATGTCAAGATTAAATAAAATCGTTTCGCCATTTTATCGTTAATTTTCGCCCTTAATTTCGAAAACAATAAGGTCAAGCATAGACACTTGACAAATGCACGCAATCATAGTCTGTTTTGACAGATTCCCAAAATTTGTCAAGGGGGCAGACTCGCCCCCCTATGAACTGCAACAGCGAGCGGGTTCCCCGCAAGCCTGTCGAAGATCCCGTTAAGCGGGATTAAAGCGCGGCGTAAATCCCGTCAAAAGGACGGGAGCTGCAGGGAGATTCAATTGTTCAAAAGGAACGTTTGAAATGTTGCAAGACATTAAAGAACTTACGAAAGACCAGCTTATTTTATGGCTTGAAGACCGAAGTATCAAGTCTTATCGTGCCAAGCAGATCCTCATGTGGATCTATCTGCGCCAGGCAGACACTTTTGAGGTGATGACCGATGTGGGAAAAGATATCAGAAAATGTCTTGCACGCCATTTTTCCATCAAACGGCTTGAAAAGGAGCGCACCGAAATCTCACAAGATGGTTCAAAAAAGTTTCTTTTTAAACTCATCGATGGAAAATATGTCGAAAGTGTCCTCATCCCGGAAAAGAATCATTATACACTCTGCATATCAAGCCAGGTCCAAGGCTGTCTATTTTGTCTTACTGCAAAAGGGGGTTTTATAAGAAATCTTACAAAAGGCGAAATCATCGCCCAAGTGCGCGATGTTGCAAACGATATCGGCGGGTCAAAACGTCTCACCAATATTGTAATGATGGGGATGGGTGAACCTCTGGCCAATCTTTCCAATGTTGTCGGCGCTGTCGCCACCATCACGGACAGTGATGCCGGATTGGGATTTTCAAGTCGAAGGGTGACGGTTTCTACGTCGGGCCTTATTCCCAAATTGTCCCAATTGGGCCGCGAAACAGCAGTTAATCTGGCCATATCATTGAATGCCACAGATAATAAGACCCGGGACATGCTGATGCCAGTAAACCGAAAGTATCCTCTGGAAAAGCTGCTGGACGCTTGTGCCAGATACCCTTTAGTGGCCCGCCGCAGAATCACTTTTGAATACATTATTATAAAAGGGGTCAACGATTCAGAAGAAGACGCAAAACGTCTTGCCAGACTCCTGAGACCGATACGGGCAAAAGTAAATCTTATCCCCTTTAACACCTTCGAAGGGAGCGACTTTGAGCGTCCCGAAGAACATGTAATTCTTACCTTCAAGGAAATTCTCAACAATAACAATTATACCGCCGTCATTCGCCACAGCAAGGGCCAGGATATTTCTGCAGCCTGTGGTCAGCTCAGCGCAAATTTGATGCGGGATGCTTAATGATTCCCAAATTCTGCATTTATTTCCAAACTAAGCTAAAAATCACTCAATTTAGGTAATAGGTTATCTAATATGGATCAGAATAACTATATCAATGCAGAATCTGACTCAGGAACAGTTTGGTGCGTTCGTGTTGCGGATTTTCGAAAAATTCATCGGGGGTGTTGCCTTCGACAATTTTGCCGAAATCCATAAAAAGTACACGGTGGGCCACACTTTTTGCAAACCCCATTTCGTGAGAAACCACGATCATGGTCATCCCTTCTTGAGCCAGTTCAATCATGACGTCCAATACTTCCTTGATCATTTCAGGATCAAGGGCGGAAGTGGGTTCATCAAAGAGCATGACTTTCGGGTTCATGCAGAGACTCCGGGCAATGGCTACACGCTGTTGCTGGCCGCCGGACAACTGCCCGGGATATTTTTGGGCCTGCTCCCCAATGTGCACCTTTTCCAGATAATACCTGGCGGTTTCTTCGGCTTCGGCCTTGGGGACTTTTCTCACCCATATGGGCCCTAACGTCAGATTTTCGATGATGGTCAGATGGGGAAAAAGGTTAAAGTGCTGGAAAACCATGCCGACTTCCATTCGGACTTTTTCGATATTTTTGATATTGCTGGTCAGTTCGATTCCATCCACAATAACGCGGCCCCTTTGATATTCCTCCAAGCGATTTATGCAACGTATAAGGGTCGACTTTCCTGATCCCGAAGGACCGCAGATAACAAAACGTTCCCCTTTATGCACCGTTAGATTTATTCCCTGAAGCACATGAAAATCACCAAACCATTTATGCATATCGATGATTTCTATCATGGCATTATCAGACGATTGATTCTCTGAGTTTGCTGATGACGTTCTGTTCATAACAACGATTAATCTCCTCGTGACAATTCTTTTTCCAGCTTGCGGCTGAAATTCGACATGGAAAAACACCCTAAAAAGTAAAGAATGGCAACAAACAGATAGACCTCTTTACTGAACCCCATCCATTCCGGATTGGAGAGGACCGTCTGGGTGGTCTTGAGCAAATCGTACAGGGCGATGATGACCACCAGCGACGTGTCTTTGAAGGCGGAAATAAGGATGCTGACGGTGGGCGGAATTACGATTTTTAAGGCCTGGGGCAAAATAACCAGACGCATGGTCAGGAAATAATTCAATCCCAAGGATTCAGCAGCCTCATACTGCCCGCTGGACATCCCCTGCAATCCCCCCCGAACCACCTCTGCGATGTACGCCGCAGTAAACAGAATGATGGCCACCTGGGCCCGGAGGATCTTATTGATGGTAAGCCCTTCCGGCAGAAACAACGGAAAAATAATCGACGCCATAAAAAGGAGGCTGATTAGGGGAACCCCCCTGATCAATTCAATATACACAATGCAGATCAATTTTATAGCACGCATTTTAGACTGGCGGCCCAGTGCCAGGACAACGCCGAGTGGGTATGCGGCCGTCAGTCCGAAAACAGAGAGCAGAAGTGTCAGAGGCAGGCCACCCCACTGGGTGCTTTCCACCGGAACCAACCCAAAAAGGCCCCCTTTCATGAGCAGGCCCATGGTAAAAAGACCTGCAATCCATGCATAGCCTAACAGTTTCTTCCAATATTTTCGGTCTCTGCTGAAAAAAAGGAGGGCAAACAGAATCAATACGGCCAGCAGGGGCCTCCACTGCAGTTCGTAAGGAAAGAAGCCGAACAGAATAAACCTCAGATTTTCTGTAACAATAGACCAGCAGGCCCCCCCCGTATCCCGGCATGCCTCTCCTGTGGTGCGCCAAACGCTGTCAATGAAAGCCCATCGAAAAAATGCTGGAATGATTTTCCAGAGAAGATAAAAGGTAACAATGGTCAAGGCGGAATTAAACCAGCCGTTAAAAAGGTTGGCCTTTACCCATCCTATAATACCGATACTGACCACCGGCGGCTTTATCTTCTGTGTCTGTGTTTTTTGAATCATCTCTTCTTTGGATTTATCTATCTTTCCACCAACGCTGCTCTTTTATTGTACCAGTTCATAAACGTCGACGTCAGCAGGCTGAAAATTAGATACACCAGCATGATCAGCGCAACGCCTTCAATGGCCTGTCCTGTCTGATTGATAGTTGTGTTGGCAACTGATACAAAATCGGGGAACCCGATGGCCACAGCCAAAGAGCTGTTCTTGGTCAGATTCAGCATCTGGCTGGTGAGCGGCGGAATGATCACCCTCAGGGCCTGGGGTAGAATGACAAGGTTTAAGACCATGGGAGGTCTGAGACCCATCGACATGGCAGCCTCTGTCTGACCTTTACTGACCGACTGAATACCGGCACGGACAACTTCGGCGACAAATGCGGCGGTATAGAGTACAAGACCCAGCAAGAGTGCAATAAACTCAGGGCTGAGGGTGAAACCGCCCTCAAAATTAAATCCCACAAGTTTCGGGACATCCATTTTTGTGGGTGCGCCTGCCGCCCACCAGGTGAGCAGCGGAAGCCCAACGAGTAGCGCTACGGAAACACGAAACACCGGAAAAAGCCTCCCGGTTAGGTCTTGCCGCTTTCTGGCCCATCGGCGCAGCAGGTATACGATAATACCGGCGGCTAAAAAGGCCAATCCCATATAGGCGTGCGCCGAATGCGCCTCGGGGATCGTAAAGACAACCCCGCGGTTACACAGAAACAGACCTGGAACAGGGTTGAGGGCCTGTCTGGGAGATGGAAATGTCTCGTAAAAAAGGGCATAGTAGAAAAACAATTGGAGAAGCACCGGGATGTCCTGCATGACTTCGATATAGATCGCCGCCAGTTTGGATACCAACCAGTTGCTGGACAGCCGGGACACACCGATAAAAGTGCCCAATATAACTGTGAGGATAATCCCGATAAAAGAGACGTATAAGGTATTCAAAGCCCCGACGATCAGGGCGCGGCCATAAGAACTGGCCGCAGAATAATCGACAAGGGATTCACCGATCTCAAAAGAAGATTCCTTTTGGAGAAAACCGAATCCCGTTGCAATGGATTGTCTTTCAAGATTTTGCAAGGTGTTGGAGACCAGATAGTATCCCAGCAAACCGACCATGCAGAGCGTTAAGAACTGAAAAAATATTGACCTCTTCTTTGGGTCCAGCCAGAATGGTATTTTTTCAGAAAGATTATTTTCCATAATATTTTCTGAACGCTATGAAACCATTAACGCTCCTCTGAAATTAAAAAAACTTGCTTATCGGAAGGAAAGCAGACCTGGAGATTCACGGAAGATAAAATAAGGTGCCCCATACAAAGGGGCACCTTATGATCAATTATCTAAAAGGAGCAGCATACATCAAACCGCCGTCCAACCACAGGGCATTCAAGCCGCGCTTAAGACCGAGTTTGGTATTGACCCCCACGTTTCGCTCATAGATCTCTCCATAATTTCCCACCTGCTTTACGATATTGTACACCCACTTATCGTCCAGCCCAAGCGCTTTGCCCATGCCTGGGGTTACGCCGAGAAAACGTTGGATTTGAGGATCCTTGCTCTTGAGCATTTTATCGATGTTTTTAGAAGTGATCCCGAATTCTTCGGCCTGAATCAGGGCCATGACCGTCCAGTTGACAACATCATACCACTGGTCGTCACCATGGCGGACAACAGGTCCCAGAGGCTCTTTGGAAATAATTTCGGGAAGCAGGACGTAATCGTCGGGGTTAGGTGCCACGGATCGGTGGGCAGCCAATTGGGAAGCGTCGGAGGTCAGGACGTCACAGCGACCGGCAAAAAATGCTTTCGAAAGCTCGGCGGTCTGCTCGATGACCACCGGTTTCCACTTCATCGTTTTATTACGGAAGAAGTCTGCCGCATTCATTTCGGTGGTGGTTCCCGGCAGAACGCACACCGTAGCGCCTTCCAGTTCATTCGCGCTTTTCACACCCAGTTTCTTGGGCACCAGAAATCCCTGGCCGTCGTAATAGTTAACGTGAACAAAATTCAACCCGTTGGTGGTTTCGCGGGTCAGGGTCTGGGTGGTATTGCGGCAAAGAACGTCAATCTCTTTGGACTGAAGGGCAGGCAGACGCTGTACGGCTGTAAGGGGAACATATTTCACTTTGTTAGCATCACCAAAAATTGCTGCGGCAATGGCTCGGCCCGTATCCATATCGAATACTATTGGCGACGTCATATCTTAAATTCTTTAGCATATAACGCCGCGATGATTGGGATAAATCCTATTGTTTGAGATGGTTGTCCATAATACTTAATATAACAAGCTTGAAAAAATCCTCTAATAGCGATATTATTATTTTAACGCTCATTTGGGGTAGCAAATAAATTAAATGCTTTTTATGGGAAAATTGTTTTGATAATCACAAAAACACCCCTGTATGATAAGTTCTGCCTGCGGGACAGGCGAAATAAGGAAGGCGCGAAGCAAAAAACCAATTTGAGATCAACTTTTTAAGAGGTTATCTAATGGAAAATAAAACCTTAAACAGTAAATTTTCGGGGGCCGGCCAATACGTACTGGATGATGAACTGGCCAGTATCGTTAACATCTCAATTGCCCTTGAGATGCCGCTTCTGCTTAAAGGAGAACCGGGTACCGGAAAAACCATGCTGGCCCATGCCATTGCCGAAAGCTTGAAAATGCCCCTTATTGTACTGAATGTCAAATCGAGCATGAAGCTCGTGGACGCCCTTTACCAGTATGACACGCTCACACGTCTTAACGACAGCCGTTTCGGCGATTCCAGCAGGGATGTGAGTAAAATAAAAGATTATATCAAGATGGGCAAGATCGGGCAGTCCTTTACGTCAGATATAAGAACCGTCCTTTTGATCGATGAAATCGACAAGGCCGACACTGATTTTCAGGATGACATGCTCGATGTACTGGATCAGATGGAATTCGACATCATTGAAATCGACAAAACCATCCCGAGCACACACCGGCCTGTAATCATTATTACCTCCAACGCCAAAAAGGATCTGTCGGACCCGTTTCTGGGCAGATGCAATTTTCATCACATTGCGTTTCCGGATTTGGAGATGATGCGGAAGGTTGTTAAGGTTCATTTTCCGGATATCGACTCGAATCTCATGGAAAGTGCCGTGTCAACATTCTATAAGCTGCGCAAAATTGATGCCATTGAAAAAAAACCGGCCACACGGGAGCTGATCAATTGGATAAGGGCCCTTAAAACAGATCCTGATTTTAACCCCAAAATACTGGCTAAAAGAGACATCCCATTTCTGGGAGTTCTGTTTAAAAAAAGCCAGGATTATAAACAAGCTGTCGATTTTACAAATCGCCACGGCTTCTTTTAACAACCCATATGTTTATCGATTTTTTCTATCAATTAAAAAATGCCGGAATTCCGGTCAGCCCAACGTCGTATCTGACACTTCAGAAAGCACTGAATATGGGGTTGATCAACTCCATAGATGCGTTCTACACATCAGCCCGGGCGATTCTGATAAAAAGTGAGCGATACTTCGATATTTATGATCAGTTGTTCGCCCACCGGTTTCAAGGAGCTGAATTGCCCGAATATGAAGGGCTTGAACTCGACGAAGTGACAAGGGCATTGCTGGAAGAATGGCTGGAAGATCCTGCGTCCCTTGCCGCTGCCCTTGAAATGGAGGAATCGGACCTGATCGATCTGACTCCGGAAGAACTTATTGAGTATTTCAAGAAACGCTTAAACGATCAGAAAGGGAGACATAAGGGGGGAAGAACATGGATAGGCACCGGCGGAACTTCACCGGTGGGCCATTCAGGATACCATCCGGAGGGAATGCGCGTGGGCGGTGTATCCCGAAACAAGTCTGCTGTCAAAGTCGCCATGGAGAGAAGATATAAGGACTATTCACGCCGCGGCCTACTGACCCAGGATATGATGGGTGAAGCCCTGAAAAGGCTTCGCAATATGATACCGGTTGGCCCCAAAGATAACCTCAACATCGATGAAACCATTTATCAGACCATGAAAAACGCGGGCGAAATAGAAATCGTTTTTTCAAGGCGCCTAAAAGACCGCCTTAAGGTCATCCTTGCCATCGATAACGGCGGTTGGTCGATGGATACCTACATACCGGTTGTTCAGACCCTTTTTGACTATGCCCGGGATCAGTTCAAGGATCTTAAAACCTGCTTTTTTCACAACACGGTCTATGATTTCCTCTGGGAAGATCCCACTCAGAGAAAAAAACCCTTGAAAGTTGAAGATTTTATCTCCTTTGACCCGGAAACCCGCCTGGTCATGGTGGGAGACGCCAGCATGGCGCCGTATGAACTTATGGCCGCAGACGGATCCATACATGTGGAGGAAAGAAGCGGAAAGCCGAGCATCGAGCAGCTCAAGTTTTTGGCTCAAACCTTTCCCCATTGCGTATGGATGAATCCCGTATCTTCACGAATATGGCACCACACACCGACCATTGCCACCATTGGGCATATTTTCCCCATGTTCGAGCTGTCGCTGGATGGCCTGGAGGGGGCGGTCAATCACCTGACGGCCAAATAATATCTCCAATGATATCCAACCGCAACCAATCCCCCAGGGTTTTTTTCGGAATATCCTCCTTTCAAATGATCGCCATGTTCCGACGAGGATTGTTTTACAGCTATCTCTCCATCTATTTAAGGCACTTTCTGGGATTGAGCGTCACCGAAACAACCTTGTTCGCAACTTTTCCCATGGTCATAAACATTATTTTTCAGACGTTTGTATGGGGGGCGTTCTCAGATAAATATCAACTCCGGCGGACATTGATCGTATGCGGTGAAATACTGGCGGGATTCGGGACGGTCCTGGTATGGTATGCCCACACCTTGACTGCAAATCTCATCCTGGCAGGATATGTGATCATCATGGGTTTATCGATAGTGGAGATTTTCTGGTCCATGTCCAATGTCGGCTGGAGCGCATTGATATCGGATATCTATCCCCAGGAGGACCGGAATACGATCCAAGGTCGTCTGGCCAGTGTCGGTGGAATCGGCCGTATCGCCGGGGTATGGATCGGCGGTTTGCTGTATGACGGATTAAGCCTTAAATACGAGGGATGGGGCTTTTACGAAGGCGCGCTGTTTTTTGTTGCCGCCAGCGCAATGTTCATCTCCATTGTTCCCATGCTTTGGGTCCCCGAAGGGGGCATCAAAAAGGAAATGAAAACTGCGTCCACACAGGAAATCAGCGTTTTTGAATCCTATGGGAAGGTTTTTTGGATTTTTATTGCTGCAATGGTTTTTATCAATTTTGGAAGAAATTCCATTGCCGTGATTCAGTCCCAGTACCTGGTTCTCGATTCCGGCTTTGCGGTGTCAAGCAAGGTGTTGAGCTATATCGTGAATACGCAGTCAGCGGCAATGATTCTGACCGGACTCATTGCAGGTTGGATCGGAAGGAAAATCGGAAACGGGAACTCCCTGCTGTTGGGAACTGTCATGGCCATAGGGTCGCTGATTCTGCTTGCCGTCACCGGCGACTTGGTGCTCATCTACATCAGCAACTTTTTGCGAGGATGTTCCGAAGTCATCGTTCTTGCGTCTTCGTATGCATTTGCATCCGTGCTGATCCCTCCGGAAAGACGGGCCAAACTTTTCAGCATATACAATGCCACATATTTTCTCAGCTGGGGAATTGCCGGAACCTTCATCGCAGGGCCTATTACAGATATACTCATGATTTACGGTGCATCGGAAGTATTTTCCTACCAAATGGCCTTCGTGGCCGCGGCAATCATAACCCTAATCGGCTTTATCATTCAGGTATTCTTGTCATATGTTTACATTCCGAAGTCTTCCTTGGAATTGGAGCAGACACAGGGGCTGTAAACGAACGATCTCTGGTTTGCTTTAAAAAAAAATAAGCGAAAATTGCAGGTGCCATTTCCATCAGAAGCGATTTCAACAGCCGTGTTATTTATGCAACAAGGGTTCTATTTCATATGCGATGTTCACCGTAACGCGAATTTGGCTTTCCCCGATCTCCATGGGCGGTGCGGTCGCGGCTTCGGTCTTCATTTCTGCTGCGCGTAACATCTGAGGGCGGGGCGGTATGTGAATCGGCTGCGTGCTCAGTGAAACGACGCGTTTTAGTTTCACCCCCGCTGTCTCGGCTAAAGTTCTTGCACGATCCATGGCTTCTCGTGTCGCTTGTTTCAAGGCGTCTTTTTCTAGCGGTTGTTTGTTTTTGATGTAAAATTGAATATGGTTGATATTGTTGGATCCGCTTTCCAGAGCTTTTCCGATAATTTTGGAAACATTCTTGGATAAAGGCCCAGGTTCAAATCCTTCCAGGGAAACTTCAATTGCATTGGACACTTCATAACCTTTAATTTTGGGTGGTCGGGCTTTATAATCCTTTTGGGGTGTAACGCGATAATTAGCGGTCTTAAGTTTAAGATTTTTAATATTCAAGCCCTTTATGCTCTTAAGAACGGCGTTGGTTTTGCCGGTATTTTCTGAGCTAACCTGTTCCAAATTTCGTCCTTCGGTCACAACGGCTAAAGAAATCTTGGCCGAATCGTTTTGACCCGTCACCTCGGCCATACCTTCGGTAAGGATTAAATTTCGATCCGAACCGGACGGACATTGGGCAAGGGAAGAATGAGCCATGAGGAGTAGAATCGCCGTCAATAATAAAATAAATGCTCTTTTCATTGCTGCCTCCTTATAATATCCAATGGTTTCTTTTATTGGCATCTCAGATGATTGTCTAAATTTATAGCAGATTTCCTTTGTTAATCAATCTCTTTTTGGCCTTTGATTTTGTGTCGAAACCTGTTATTAATTTATATAGTTTTCGAGTGTAGCTTCAGACAAAAGAAATAATC
>JAFCZV010000382.1 GCA_019314155.1 Deltaproteobacteria bacterium | reverse complement strand
GCCATCCGCCGTGTGGCACCGATCACGGTGGGTTCCGCCCCGGTTTCCTGGAAGCATCGAGACCGGGAAGTTACTGTTCTCGGTTCCACTGAAGCGCTTTTTGAAATCCGCCATCTTTCAATGGCACAGGGCCGGTTCATCCCGGCCGGCGACCCCACGAAGGGCCTGGCGGTCTGTGTAATAGGGTACAAGCTCAAAAAAGAACTCTTTGGGAATCTATCCCCCCTGGGTCAATGGGTCCGCATCGGCGAACGCCGCTTTCGGATCATCGGGATGCTGGCCAAAAAAGGCCAGTCACTGGGACTGGACATGGGAGACGTGGTGGTTGTACCCGTAGCCTCTGCTCAGACCCTTTTCAATACCTCGGCGCTTTTCCGAATCCTGGTACAGGCCAACGGCCGCGATGCGGTTTCCAGAGCCAAGGAAAGGATATTGACCACCATCCGGGAACGGCACGAAGGCGAAGACGATGTTACCGTCATCACCCAGGATGCACTGCTTTCCACGTTTGATCGAATTCTCACGACCATGACCCTGGGTGTTGCGGGCATTGCCGCCATCAGCCTCTCGGTCGCCGGCATTCTGATCATGAACGTCATGCTGATCGCTGTTTCACAGCGCACCTCAGAAGTCGGACTTCTAAAGGCCATCGGCACCCCGGGCACCCAAATCCTTAGACTTTTCCTGGCGGAATCCACCATTCTCTCGCTTATCGGTGCGGGTTTCGGGGTCATCCTGGCATTTATTGGGACTTGGGGGCTCGCGCGCGCATTTCCCAAATTTCCGTTCGCGGTTCCGGTCTGGGCCCTGGGCGCAGCGGTCTTCGTAGCGCTTCTGACGGGCCTGGTATTCGGGGTGTTGCCCGCAAGACGGGCAGCAAAACTCGATCCGGTGCAGGCGTTGTCCCGAAGATAACGAAAGGGTTCAAGGGGTCCAGGATTCAAGGATTCGAGTGGAATGCTCAAAAATTACAGAGATCCGATAGTTTGGCAAAAGTCATATAGACTCTATTTGCAAATTGGAGAACAAACTCTTGGACCCTTGACCCCTCGGACTTACGGCATCCTGAGCTTTTGTAATGACAGGGTAAGTTTAACTTAACCCGTTGAAGGGGCTGTTTTACTTAAAGCCGTACAAGTTAAAAGTGTCTAACCCGCCACAGGGCATCGGCGGACAAAAGTGATCTAACATGCTTGAATTTATGGAGTTGCTTTCAGCCGTCGTAGCCATAGGCTACTATGGCGAAGTCGGCTTGCTCTTTCCGAGCTGTAGGCTTTACGAGTCGGAAGCCGCTGATTTTATATGATTGGCAGAATTCATTAACCCTGGCCCAGACCGATCACCAATACTCTCTACTAAGAAAGTCATGTTTGTAATGGTTCATAAGTCAGATCAATATATGAACGATTCGCACAGGGCGGGCTTTAGCTCACTTTAAACTTTAGTTCACTTCAAACTCTTCCAGCGATTCTTCAGTCAGGGCCAATTGTCTCTGACTCCCGCAATGCGGGAAGGGTAAGGCCCAAAGGATCTTATGCTCATAAATGATTCCATAAAGCTGGCCATGGGTGCCATATCCAGCCAGAGGATGCGCAGTTTTCTCACCGCCCTGGGCATTGCCGTGGGCGTTGCATCGGTGGTGATGCTCACCTCCATCGGTGAAGGCATTCACAAATTCGTTCTCTCGGAGTTCACACAGTTCGGCACCAACCTTATGGCTGTCACGCCGGGTAAAACCACTACCGCCGGCATGTCAGGAGCCATTATCAGCAATGTGCGCCCTTTGAGCATCGATGACGCGCTGGCCCTTGAGCGAAATCCACGGATCCTTGGAATGGTTCCGTTTGTTCAGGGAAACGCACCTGTGGAATTCGGAAAGCGCAGCAGGCGGACTTACGTCTTCGGTGTCGGTTCTCAGGTGCCCACTGTATGGCAAATGAAGGTCGCCGTGGGCCGCTTCCTTCCGGATGACGATCCCCGAACCGCCCGCGCTTTTGCCGTGCTGGGCAAAAAGGTGAAAGATGAGCTTCTAGGTGCAGTGAACCCTCTCGGCCGTCGTATCCGGATCGGTGGAGAGCGATTCCGGGTCATCGGCGTTATGGAATCCAAGGGGCAGATGCTTGGATTCGACCTGGATGACGCCGTCTACATCCCGACCAATAGAGCCCTGGCTATGTTCGACCGGGAAAGTCTGATGGAAATTGATCTGATTTATGCCGCGGGCAGCAACCCGGATGACATTGTCAAAAGCGTCAAAACTCTGCTTATGGACCGGCACGGCTTAGAAGATTTCACCATTACCACCCAGGAACACATGCTGGATGTGCTGGGATCGGTACTGGACATCCTAACCCTGGCGGTGGGCGCTTTGGGAGGGATTTCACTTCTGGTCGGAGGCGTTGGAATCCTCACGATTATGACGATCAGTGTGAACGAAAGGAGGGCTGAGATCGGGCTGTTTCGTTCCATCGGTGCGAACCGCGGACAGATACTCATCCTTTTCATCGGCGAAGCCGTTGTGCTGTCGGGCATCGGCGGCTTCGCCGGCCTGATAATCGGTGCCGGGGGCGCATGGCTCCTGGGGGCGACGGTTCCTGCGCTGCCCACCCACACCCCGTGGCTGTACGTATTTCTGGCTGAAATCCTGGCTGTGGTTATCGGTCTTCTGGCCGGGGTTCTGCCTGCTCTCAAGGCTGCAAACCTGGATCCAATCGAGGCATTAAGAGCCGAGTAGGTTAAATTTTTAATCCCCGCGAAGGTATCTGAACAGGCCGGAAGATCGTACCGGGGCGTTGATTTCAAAGGTTTTCCCGGCACAATGTATCATGCTTGACAACATCCTTGACATTTTTGTTTAAATATGCGAAAAAACATTAAATTAACAAGATAATC
>JAFCZV010000381.1 GCA_019314155.1 Deltaproteobacteria bacterium | reverse complement strand
CACTTGGAGATATCTGAAATCTTAATGACTAAGATCACCCGTCCGGCGGTCCAACGGAATCAGCGTTCGTACGCTGGAGACCATCACCAACGCGAACGACGTCCGTTACGCGCAACAGCGAGAAGGGTTGAGTGTTTCGCCTCTTTAGCCGACATGGTTTAGACCTTGGAGGTGCAGGAACAGCCTGCTACCATCCATGTTGCAATTGTCAATAGAATAACCGGCAAGCCAATCGGGGATATTCGTATCACAGCATATGCCTCTTTGGATTCCTCTTAATTATTCCACCCATTTGAGGACATCCCGGATAATGGACCAGCGTGGTTGTCTGGGCACGGCATCCTGTCCCAAGATCCAGTGGTTGTACAACATAGGATATTCAAGACCATTCTTTTTAAGCTTGATCCACTGACTCAAAAATTCGGCAAATTCCCTGTCACGTCCCGCAACCGGGTAGGCCAAAGGGATTTTAGCCACATCCGGAACCGGTACCACCGGCTGAAATTTGGGGTAAAGAAGCGTCCAGGCCGAAGCACCTTCAGCATGCATCAAGAGAGCGTCAATTTGATGTTCATTGGTTTCAAAAAAGTCGCGTATCGACTTTATCTCAACGATTTCAGCCTGGGGCAGATACGTTTTGATTTTATCAAAGAAGTAGTCGTCTGTGGGAGGAATACCGATCTTTAATTCAGGGATGTTCTTGATGGCCGTGTTGGTTACAAACTCATTACGGCGATGGTCAAGGACAATGAAACAAAGCGTGGCTTCCATATAAGAGGCTGAAAAGATCATTTTCTCCAAACGAGGTGTCGTGACGACCACTCCGGACATGACCAGGTCAATCTGGCCGGATTGGAGCTGCTCCTCCATGGTATCCGGGTTGACGGGGATAAATTCGAGTTTGACCTTTAACTCCCTGGCCAACAACTGGGCCATATCCACATCCAATCCCACCAACTCACCTATTTCGCTGAAATAGGTAAAAGGCATGCTTTCGGGATTATACCCCACCCTCAAGATTCCGGATTCCCGTATCCTTTGTAATGCCGGTTTGCCAAGATCGACCGGTTTAAGGTCTTTTGGGACTTCTTTGTGAACTTCCCTGGGTGCCGGGAATACCTGGGTCTGCATGTTGGCGATCACCTGGTCCTTTTCATAAACATTTTTTACTGCAAAACTGAAGTACCCGCGTGTGGCACCGATTAAACCGGCTGTCAACAGCAGGGTGATAAGCACATAGCCTGTCAATTTTTTCTTGCTGACAGTCATCACGCCGGTCAACGAGGCTGTGGCCATTAGGGTGAAAATGATCAGGTTCATGGCAGCCAGCAGGGTAGCAAAGCGCCCGTTGATAATACCGGTCACCACGTAAAGCTGATACATATCGGCAGGGATTTGCATCAGGTCCAGCATGAACGGCATAGCAACATCGACGCCTCCGAAAAAACTGAGCAACCCGGCAAATACGAACGTGGGATATTGCATCGGAGACAATGTGCTGCCCGAAAACCATGCGCCAAACAGTATAAACAGCAGCATCAGCAGCTTTCCGGTATTGGGGAAGTTAAACGAGATCGGAACGATGACGTCCACATAGGCATCGGTCTTCTCCTCTTTCAGATCGTATGTTTCAAATAGCTGCTTGCAGTTTTCCGTTAAAACGGTCAAAACGATAAACAGATTGCCGGTGGTAAATGCCGTTACCAGGGCATCACGGCTGAGCCCGACAATATCCCGGTATTTAAACGGCGTAAAAGGCGTCACCAGCATGGGAAGGACCCAGAATGTCAGGAATACTGCAGCAATATTGAAGCTGACCAGGTATACTTGCAGCCTGCCGAATTCTTCAATGGTCATAGTTCCGGCTGCCGCGGCCGTTATGGCAAACACACCGATGGGGGTCAGGCCGACGATCAGATTCGTCATTCGAATGAGGGCCTGAGACACAGTGGATAAAGCCTGAAGAAAGGCATCCTTATTTTCCATGGCCATCAAGGCAATCCCCATCAGGATGCTGAACAGCACCACGGCCGGGACGACGTTGTTGGCCAAGGAGTAGAAGGGATTGGAGGGGATGTAAAGACTGAGAAAATCCACCTTCTCCGGCGTCTCTATAATCGACGAGCTGAAAAATGCCGCAGACTCCCATTCCGGGAATGAGAGGGGCAGCAGCAATACCATAACAAAAGAAATGCCCCAAAACAGTAGCAAAAGAAGACCGGCTTTTTTGGCCATCAGCTTGGCCTGGTCAGAGGTCAATCCGCCGATGCCCAAAATCATGGAAACCGTGATATAAGGTAAAATGGTGATCTGCAGGAGTTTAATGAAAGCATCACCAATAATTTGAAGGAAGGCGCAATATTCTCCAAAAAAAATCCCTGCTGCAAGGCCAAGAATCATTCCTATGATAATCTTTGCGGATAAGCTGAGTTTCTTTTTTTTTATTTTTTTAGCTGTTTCCATTTGGTTGTATAATTATGAATGTAAACAACGACTCACACAGAGCGCTAAAGTTTTGCCTTTTTAACAAAGTCCTCGACATTTTCCCATCAATATTCGGGTTAGAACCTCGCTTTCAAGTGAATTTTCGGGCCCAAGTACTCGTACTCAAACGCCCCCTTCAACTCACTGCCTTCGGCGTCCACGTCAAATAAGAATCAGTTCAGCGAAGCTCTCATACGTTACACCTCCAAGTTTAAGATAAGCCGCCTAATTAACGAGTTAGTTGATTCATTTTTTTGGACGATACTGCACTGCCGAAAAAACAACAGCTATAAACATTACGATAATTCGATAAAGTTGCATACAGCCACTCCTTCAACTTGGAAAAAATCAAACTGCGATAATTCGATAAAGTTGCATACAGCCACTCCTTCAACTTGGAAAAAATCAAACTGCTTTATATTTCATATTTAATTAACGCCAGCAGTATTGGTCTCCATGCAAAGATCGTTATAGTTTTTTTACAGCCATAGCTCTGATCTAATCACTTATAAGCATTGCGTCCGATTACTCCGCTTCACCGGCAAGGAGGTTTTGGCTGTAAACATGCACGTCGCGCTGGGGAAACGGAATCGAAACGCCTTCTTCATCGAAGCGCAGTTTCACCGTCCGTGTTACGTCCCAATAAACGTCCCAGTAATCGTCGACTTTCACCCAGGGACGGACGACAAAGTCCACAGAGGAGGCCCCCAGCGTGTGGAGGCGTACCATCGACTCG
>JAFCZV010000380.1 GCA_019314155.1 Deltaproteobacteria bacterium | reverse complement strand
GCAATCATTGCATAAAAGTTATATCCAGCAAAAAACGTACCTTCATCGTTTGCCTTTCGTTGATCCTTGACAAATTTTTCGACTTCTTTAGTTGTCGCTACGCCTGCGCTAGGCAACAACGCTGATAATGAATCTAGTGAAGGAAGAAAAAAATCCGCTTTACCTATTTCTGTGAGAACCCAGCTTATCGAATTCTGTAATTCAAGACCTGCCCGACGAAACATGCGAGGCATGGAGCGCATTACGCGTGGATTCGCGATAAGTCCTCGGACAATTTTTTCATCCATATCTTTACCATAAGCCGGATCGTCTGTTCCGTACGTCAAAGTCGCATAATCACCATCAAAGATAACGGCTATTCCGCCCGGCTTTAGCAAACGAGCTATTTCGTTCACTAAAATTTCTGGATTTGGGACATGGCTAATCAATGTGTGGGCGAAAACCATATCAAAACTCTGATCGGGAAGCTTGGTATCTTGGGCATCTCCTACTAACCATCGGACCTCAGTGCCTATACCTTCCTCGGCAAAGGTCGATTGACCTCGGTCAACTAACGCTTGGCAGATATCCAGTGCTGTGATGTTACCTTGAAAATTTGGTCGCGCAAGTAATTCACGTACCTCAACACCCGTACCACAGCCAAGAAACAGGATCTCTTGACGGTTAGAAAAATCTAAATGATCTAAGTACTCATACAGCATGGACATATAACGCTGACTACTTCGCCTTGCTTCCAATCGAGTAGCGATAACATCAAGTACATTGGGGTCAAGCTCGTGTGTCCGACCGTAAACATCAATATGGGACATGACAACCTCCGTTTGCAATAGCTGTAAAAAGTAACGTTATCAGAAGTCGACTGGTCATAAAAGAGAAGACAGTGGCATTGATACTTATCGTAGAGTCGGTTTTTTGATTAATAATGCTGCCCCCTATTATTCCCGCTTGGGCGCATTGTAAGGTGACTTTTGTTTACGCCCATCCCAACTGTTGAAGACTGATGGTATCGTTCCAGATCTTTGTCATGTGCTGAATATGATCACCTTTGAACTGCATCACATAGACATAGTCGGCCGAAATAGTATTCCCGGTTGGCTCGCCTGGGCCACCAGGTCCGGTTTGGGTGCCGTGAAACATAGCGTAAGCAGATACGCACTTACGTTCTTGATCCGCAGCGAAGAACTTTAATTCGTAATGGCCGTCCGGAATCGGTGTGAGTAGGTTTTTCATCCATTCAGTATAACCTTGAAGGGTATCCACATCAGCGAGCGTTGCCGCTTGCGCAGAGAATGTTGCATCAGGATGGCAGTAAATTTTGCAGACTTCCCAGCCCTTTCCGGTTTCGCATGCTTCAAAAAACAGATTGGCTTGTTCTAGAATATCACTCATTTCTAGCTCCTCCGCTTAGTAGGTTATCGATTCTGTATTTCTATTATGCACCCTACATAATGATTCGCAAGAGATTAGATAGACGCCTTACTACAGTTAGAACCCCCAAATATTCTAAAGCCACCACTATAATTCTGCCGCTTCACGCATACGCTCCTGGCGCTCTTGCTCTTCGGCAAATGCCGCTTTAATTTCCTGCATCACCACATCCACGTCAGCAGCTTCCGTACTTTCGTCAAAGTGTCCTGTTAGTTCGACTTCTGGATGTAATTCGCCGTCTTCAAATAGTGCCCAGATTTCTTTGGCGTATTTGCTGCCGAGCAATTCTGGCGCGTACTGGCCGTAATAGGCAGTCATATTGTTAACGTCCCGTTCCAGCATTGCCTTCGCGTTGTTATTGCCCGCCGCATCCACCGCCTGGGGCAGGTCGATGATTACCGGACCATAATCATCGACCAGCACGTTAAATTCTGACAGATCGCCGTGCACTATACCGGCGCAAAGCATGCGCATCACGTATTTCATAACAACTGCGTGGTCTGCCAGCGCTAGCTCGGTGGTCATAGAAACATCGTTCAGGCGTGGGGCCACGTGGCCTTCATCATTGGTGATCAAGTCCATCAGTAAGACACCGTCAAAACAACCATAGGGTTTGGGCACACGTACGCCGGCATTGGATAGACGATAGAGTGCATCGACTTCGGCATTTTGCCAGGCTTCTTCTTGCTGATTACGGCCAAATTTGGAGCCTTTCTCCATGGCACGGGCGCGGCGACTATTGCGACCCTTACGTCCTTCCTGATACTCCACTGCTTTTTTGAAGCTGCGTTTATTGACTTCTTTGTATACTTTGGCGCAGCGGATCTCGGCCCCACAGCGCACCACATAAACCGTGGCTTCTTTGCCGCTCATCAACTGGCTAATGACTTCATCCACCAGGCCATCATCAATCAGCGGCTGGATGCGTTTTGGAAATTTCATAGCGCATTTTACACCTTAGTTGAATTAAAGGGGTTTACAGAATAAATCAATCGACTAGCCCAAGGATGAGCGTAGTAATTCTAGAGACAGTAGTATGTTTGGGATATTTGGTGCCAGACCACGATTAATTCACGGGTGTTGAAGGGGCGTTAGGGGCTAATTAAAAATGGTTGTAAATTTAGAGTTTTTACTCTGACCCCAAATATCCCATTGTTATTTAAAACAAACATTTAATGTTTTATTAGGGAGCCTAATTGTAATAGCAAAGGTGACTCTGCTTCGTTAATCCTTAACAATGGGAAGGGTTACTCTTTTACGCTTCTATCACTATTTTTGCAAGAAAGAGCGGTTGTGGTACATGGGGTTAAAGTTTATATGGCTGCTTCTGATACCTGGTTCCCTTTAATTCAATTAATGGCCTTCACCCATTTTGTATTTAATGCTTCCAGCTACGCCGTTTGCAAAATCTTCAATATTTTCATATTCCATTTTTTCTGCGAATGTTACTAGATTTGCAATATGCATTTTCATTTCTGCAATTT
>JAFCZV010000050.1 GCA_019314155.1 Deltaproteobacteria bacterium | reverse complement strand
GCTTTCCCGATCTTTTTAGGATCTATATGGCTCAAATGGGTTATTGATTCCGGTGCATGGAGAAAAATGCTGCCGTTTAGATGCTTAAAAAGCTCCTTTTCACCGGGGGTCTGGAATAGGATCTGTTTGGTGTTCGAACGTTCAAAGAAGGATTTCTCCATATCAACACTCGCATTTATCCGTTGAACCGGATGTATTCCCATATCCAGGAGTTTAGCGTAGAGATTTTCCGCAAGCCTGATGGCAGGCATATTATAACGGATCAGCACAACATCGTTTTTTTTGAATTTACGGGATCTGGCTGTTTTTAGTCCCCACAGGAGAACATCTGCGTACTTTTCCAACTGTTTTTCTGTGAACATTGTGTTAACTCCCAACCCGTACGTGTTCAGGGGGTGCGCTCCCCCGTTTCACTACGGTGTCTACGTGTCTAGTCATTTCAATGAGCAGCTATGGATGATCATCTTTTAGAAAAAGGCTATGATACTCAGAATCTATCAAATGTTTTTTTAGTAGGCGAGTCAGTAGAGAAAATATCTCGTCCAGTTCTTCATCCGTCATCCGCTTGACCAATTCCTTCATGAGCGTGTCGTCTGAAAATTTCTGAAGATAAAAGATGACTGTATTTTCATCGGTTTCACGATCTAAACCAAGCCCAACCAGACCGTCATAAGTTTCCACATGATTGTACGTGTGTTTTGCCATTTTTTTTTCCTGTAACAAAGACCGACGTTAGAAGTACTATAAGCCGTTTCAAAACCTTCTTTTCGTTGTTCCGAGCCGTTTGGGAAGTTCTGTGTTGACATATTCAGCAATAATAACAATAAATACTATCTTCCAGAATATCAATTCGTTAAATTTGACGGCTTCGTAAAAAGTCTTTTGTGAGCGACATCGAGCAAAATCAGACTTTTTTCGAGTTCATCAAATTTAATTATGGTAGCATTATGTCCAAGTCAATGTCCAAGTCAAGGACAATCGGGTTGGAAGTCAAAAATTTAAAGTTATACTGTTATGGTAAATTCCGCCGTTTTATTATGTTTTTTTAATACTCCGTCCGTTTGCGTCGGGGAGCTTCATTTTAGGTGTATTTGTTATGTCCTCGAATACTTCAAGCACTAAACCAGAGATGCTTACATCGTATGATTTTATGAAGACGCCGGATAAGAGCGCTATCCGCTATGGTATATGGTACTGCCAAAAAGAAAAAAGGCTAGGATCGATCCTTTTGCTCAACGGCAGAAGAGAATTCATGGAAAAATATACAGAAACCATCGGAGAGCTGATTGAAAGAGGTTTTGATGTGTACAGTTTGGACTGGTGCGGCCAGGGTCTTTCAACACGAATACCGGCAAACAAACATAAAGGATTTATCGAGGATTTCGACATTTACTTGAATGATTTGCAAATGTTCGTCAGCAACATCGTTATGCCGCACGCCATCGATCCGCTGATAATTCTTGCCCATTCCATGGGCGGTCATATTGCACTCCGTTTTATTCATGATCACCCCGGTATTGCAGATAGGATGGTCCTGACAGCGCCGATGATAGATATTTTATCGTCCCCTCTGTACAGATGGTTTGCAAGTTTAATTTCCCGGACCGCAAACAAAGCCGGATTTGATCATGCATATATCTTTGGCTCAGGTGACTACACGGAAGAAAATTTTGAAGGCAACAACCTCACATCAGATCCTGTGCGTTTTATGGAGACAACTAAAATAATCGCGGAAAATCCGGATCTTGCTCTTGGGGGCATGACGTACGGATGGCTATCAGCGGCCATAAAATCGACAGATATTCTCCATAAACCCGGGTTTGCCAAAAAGATCGCAACAGCAATCCTGATAATCAGCGCCGGTGAGGACAGTGTCGTATCCAATAAGGCTCAAAAGAAAATCTGCGCTTTGCTGCCCGATTGCGAATTTATAGAAATTCCAAGGGCACGCCATGAAATTCTCAGAGAGACAGATGCAGTCCGATCGATCTTTTGGGAGGAATTTGACAGATTTACCGATCCAGACACCAAGCCATAAGATACTTTTGTAGCTCTGGAAAAATACGACCCATAAAAAAGGCACTCCAGCATCATTCAATGAAACACCTTTTTTCTGATTAAATATAGAAAGCTAAATTACTTTGACATTTACAGCGGCAGGCCCTTTCGCTCCCTGCTCGATATCAAAGGAAACCCGATCACCTTCATTAAGAGACTTGAAACCGGCTCCATCGATGCCTGAATGATGAACGAACACATCCGGCCCGTCTTCCTGCTCAATAAAACCGTAACCCTTTTTTTCGCTAAACCATTTTACGATCCCATTAGCCATCGTGAAACTCTCCTTTCCAAACAATAATGATTTCAAACTTCAGGCTGCAACTATTGACAAAAGGGTGTTCCCTTCAGAACGAAACCCGCCTGCCAACAATTGCGAGCCTTCATTAATTGCTCAAATATACCTGTTTTCAAGTTAAGTCAACTGATTGATACGCTCGATGCTATTTAACCCTTGGATTTTGTTTCGGCAGTTCATTTTTTTCGGTTCAAAATTCCCATCTGATTTGGTAAGAATAAGATAAGACAATCTATTTCATCTATTTTTTTCGCGCATTTAAAGTTTGATGATCTCGTAAACTGATATAATATTAGGGCCGCAAATCTTCTCAAATCGAGAAGCCGCCTAACTTGGTTTCGAGGTATTCGGCAATACCATCACGCCCGCCTTCGCGTCCGATTCCGCTCTCCTTCATACCTCCAAAAGGAGCTGCCGCAGCTGTTGGATTAATATCGTTAATACCGACGATGCCGAATCGAAGACCTTCTAACATACGCATGGCGCGGGAAACGCTGCGGGTATAGACATATGCAGCAAGGCCGTAGTTGGTATCATTGGCCATTTCCAGAACCTCTTCATCCGTATTAAATGAAATAACAGGGGCCACCGGGCCAAAGGTCTCTTCTCGGTAAATCAGCATGTTCGGGGTTACACCACTCAGCAGCGTAGGCGCGTAAAAAAAGCCTTTATCAAGATCGTTATCCTTCAGCCTGCGGCCGCCGCAAATCAGTGTTGCACCCTGGTCCACTGCATCGGTCACCTGGCGATCTACCTTCTGAATGGCGACATCATTAACCAGCGGCCCAATGCTCACGCCATCTTCAAAACCGCTGCCCGCACGCATTTTGGACACCCGGCTTTTGAATTCCTCGATAAACGGCTCGATGATGCTTTGATGCACAAAGATTCTGTTGGGACTGATGCAGGCTTGTCCGGTATTGAGAAATTTGACCAACACGGCACCCTTGGCAGCATATACCGGGTCGGCATCCTCGAAAACAATAAACGGCGCATGCCCCCCTAGCTCAAGGGAAACATGTTTTATCTGATCCGCTGCTTTTTTTGCCAGAATCTTGCCCACTTCGGTAGACCCTGTGAAGGTAATCTTTCGGACCATCGGGTGTGTGGTAAAGACCTCACCGATCGGGACGGGATTTAAAGCGGTGATGAGATTGACAACCCCGGAAGGGATTCCTGCTTTCTCAAAAATTTTGAAAATTTCGACGGCGCATAAGGGAGTGGCCTCCGCCGGTTTCAACACAATGGTGCAGCCTGCAGCCAAAGCCGGGGCCACTTTGCGTGTAATCATGGACATGGGATAGTTCCATGGTGTAATGGCCGCCACGACTCCCACTGGCTGACGCAACACGATAAAACGCTGGTCGGAACGGGGTGCCGGGATCGTTTCGCCGTAAATCCGTTTCGCCTCCTCTGCATACCAGAGCAAAAAGTCTGCACCGTACTGTATTTCTAATCTGGAGGCTTTCAGGGGCTTTCCCTGCTCCTGGGTCATCACCCGCGCCAAGTGTTCTTTGCTGTCCATCATCACCCGATACGCCTTGTGAAGATATTTTGAACGCTCATAGGCGGTTCGGCCAGACCAGGGGCCGAAGGCTTCCTGGGCGGCATGGATAGCCTTTTGGGCATCGTCACGGTCTCCATCTGCAATTTCTCCGATTTTCTCGCCGTTTGACGGATTGTAGACGGGAAAGGTTCCATGGCTATTTGCGCCGACCCACCGGCCGTTAATATACATCCTTGATATATCATGGTGTGATTTCATGCAGCGACTCCATAGTTGAGGAATTAGGCCTGATGAATCATAGTAAATTTTACGAAATCGTCAAGAGCTAATACACCGTATCTGTACATGATAAAACGAACATTTTATGGATGGTATATAATTGATTATTGTGAGAGATGGGATTTAAAACAGACGATGAGCCCGGATTTCCTACCATTCCAGCAGGTGAGAGATCCGAGCTCATCGAAAATTGGTAGTTTCTTTGATGCCTTCGGGCTTAATGAAAAATGAACTAAAACTGGTTTCAAAGCCTCAGCGTAAAATCATTTTGACCATTTTCATACAATAGCTTCAGATTTTTGGATCTGTTCTGTTCCCGAAGAAGGGGAAATCCTCGCTCGAGAAGAAGCTGTGAGCATATTATAGCTCCAAAGCAAACGGGCTCCGATTGTTCCTGCAAAGCGTTTAAAGAAGATGAGCCCATTAACCGGGTCTTTTTCCAGAATCGAATGTACCTTGTTCTTGTCAAATTTTTGAAGGATTGTCTCTTCCAAACATTCTCCCGATGCAGAATAGACATCCCGATCAATTAGACTGGACCATCCGAAAGCCTCGCCGGCATGATCGACGGTGTACGTCACCTCACCCGCGCCACCAATGCTCAGTTTAACACGTCCTTTGATTAAAATATAAAAGTAAACCGCAGGATCTCCTTTGTGAAAAATAAAATGTCCTTTTTTATAGGATTCTTTTTCAGAGACATCCATTAGTTCCTTTACGAAATCCCGTTTCATACCCCAAAAAAGATCTGCCTGTCGGATATACATAGCTTTCTCCTTTCCTCCGGGTTGCCACGAACCCGATGTTTAAAAAACGGTTTGATACCGTAACCGTCATCACGGAGTCATAGGTCTATTTTCGAGATCGACTTTTTTGATTTGTTGAGATGATTATGCTCAAAACAGAACGTATACGGTCCTGTTTAGAGCAAGGCCGGCACATTTTGAGGTATTTCCTCATGGAATAATCTCCTTAATAGGGGGTAAATGGTCAAAGTGACAAATCAATAACAACAAAAATCAGATGATGAGAAAATAATCGTAATGAGGCAGCAGAAAACGATGTTTCAGTATATGCGTTGATGCAGGGCAGATGTCGAATGTATTTGAAATGTTTTCATATTCAGGAAAATTTGTCCATAGGGCAAAGGCCTTATTTTTATAGGGGAATACCCCTATAATGCAGGAAGTTTACCATGCTTTGCAGTTAAAATGCCTTTCCACTCCAATCGGACCTTTGGGGCATGATTTCGTGCCTGGCGCAAAAATCCGACTGCGGAGCTGAGACTTTCTCGCCGCCTCACCGGACAACACCGCCCGTCTCTGCGGGGCGGCGGGGAACTTCATTTGTTTTTTCTTTTTGCCATCTCTTCTTTCCTGAGAGTCTTTTTCAAAATTTTTCCTACGTTGGTTTTAGGCAGTTGGTTTCTGAACTCAACCTCGGTTGGAAACTTATGCTTGGCGATCTTGCCTTCGCAATATTCGATGAGCTCTTCCTGGGTGGCAGTTTCTCCTTGTTTGATCACAACAAAGACTTTGACCGATTCGCCACGAGTCGGGTGCGGTATCCCAATTGCAGTCGCTTCCTGAACCTTGGGGTTTTCGTAAAATACTTCTTCAATATCACGGGGATAAACATTAAAGCCTCCGGATATGATCATATCCTTTTTACGGTCGATAATATAAAAATAACCTTCTCCGTCCATTTTGCCGATATCTCCGGTATGAAGCCAGCCGTCAATCAGGGTGTTGGCCGTTTCTTCGGGATTGTTCCAGTAACCCTTCATGACTTGTGGGCCCTTAACGAGAAGCTCACCGGTTTTTCCCACCGGAACGTCTGTATTTCTGTCATTCAGATCCACAATTTTGCATTCTGTGTCGGAAATCGGAACCCCGATACTTCCGGCTTTCCGCTTTCCATCCGCAAAGGGGTTTATGTGGGTTCCAGGAGACGTTTCCGTCAAGCCATAGGCTTCCACGATGACAGCACCGGTCTTGTTCTCGAAATCACGGATAACTTCCAGCGGAAGCGGTGCGCTTGCTGAAAAGCATCCCTTGATGGAAGTCATATCAACCCTATCGATATCCGGATGGTTAAGCATTCCGATGATCATGGTCGGTACCAGCGGCGCAAAGGTGGGTTTGAATTTTTTGATGGCATCGAGGAGAGATTTTGGTTGGGGTTTTGGAATCAGTATCTGCCCCCATCCCATGTGTATGGCAAAGTTCATGACACATGAAAGTCCGAAGACATGGAAAATCGGCAGGGCGCCCAACATGACTTCTTCACCTTTGTTGTATGTCGGAAACCATGCTTCACACTGTTGAACCTGCTTGCTCAGATTGCCGTGGGTGAGCATGGCTCCTTTTGAAACGCCTGTGGTGCCGCCGGTGTACTGATACATGGCAACATCATCAAAGGATAATCCGACATCCGGTGGATCAGGCGGGCTTTTCGCCAGAAGATCCTTCCATTTGTAAACATTGTCAGCGGCTTTTACATCTGCAGCCAGGTTTTTCTTTTTAGCCACGAGCGGAAACAAAAGGTTTTTGGGAAAAGGGAGATAATCGCCGATGGAAGTATAGATAATCTGTTTTATTTTTGTTTTTGGCCGAAGATCGATCATGCGATTGCCCAACAGGTCTATGGTAATGAGAATTATTGAGCCGGAATCGTTGAGTTGATGTTCAAGTTCCCGATCAGAATACAGCGGATTATTCATAACCGCTATGCCGCCGATCTTTAAGATGGCGTAATAGGCAATGACACAGGGGATAACGTTTGGCAGCAGGATTGCGACACGATCACCTTTATGGACACCAAAGGCACTCAGGATGGCGGCAAAACGGGTTGCCATATCATTGAGTTCACGATAGTTAAGTTTATATCCCTGAAAGAGCAGTGCCATTTTATCTGGAAACCGGCGGGCTGTCCGTTCAAGAATCGCAGGCAGACATATTTCCTCGTAGTCTATTTTTTCCGGTACACCCTTTTCATAATTGGCTAACCAGGGTTTGTCCTGATAAGTTATTTCTGTTGTCACGTGAAGCTCCTTTTCAGTGCGCTTCCGATTAATTGTAAAATATTGCGGATGCCATATCTTTAGAATTTCACTTTAGGGGCTGCTTGTTCTGCCTCGGGCACCTCATAGTATTCTGCTTTTGAGACGCCTGCGAACACCGCATAAAATCTTCCGAAGAATGTACGGGTATATGTGTTCAGAAGCTGAACAGATTCATTGTATCGTTTCCGTTCCACGGCAATTCTGTTTTCAGTCCCTTCCAGACTGTCCTGGAGCTTGAGAAACGATTCGTTGGCCTTGAGAACCGGGTATCTTTCCTGCAGCAAAAGAAGCCTTGAGAGTACACCTTCAAGCTGATTCGAAGCCTTGATCTTGCCTTTTACATCTTTTGCTTGAAAGTATTGTGTTCTGGCCTGGGCGATATTTTCGAACAGTTCTTTTTCATGCTTTGCATAGCCTTTTACCGATTCAACAAGATTGGGGATTAGGTCATATCTTCTCTTTAACTGGTTTTCCACCTGGGCCCATTTCCCTTTAACATTTTCATCCATGGCAATCACTCTGTTATACTCGGCGATAATTTTGCCGAACGCCATAAAACCAACCAGGAAAATGACACCGACGATGATGAGAATGGTTTTAAGTTTTTTTGACATAATGTTCCTCCGATAAATAATAATTAAATATTATAAGAACTTAGTACATGTATTTTTAAATACGTCATCGTAGTTATATCTTGGTTTATTCATTCTATGCATACAAAAGTTTAAAATGCCTAAAGTGAACTAAAGTGCCTTGTATAATGAAAATTAATTTAAAAAATAAATTTAAAAAAGGGGGTGCGGGGGGTGTTCCCCCGCCGCCTCCGAGGTTTTAAGTTTGAGCATCATTACCAATAAGCTTTCTTAATTCGGTAAAATCGTCAATAATGACGGAAGAGAAGGTAAGTGCCTTGGGCCTCGAGCCCGGACTTTAGAGTCTTCCTTCCGCCAGGTTTAAGTCGGGGAACAACTTGGTGCACTGACACCGTATTTGACAAGGCTGATGATTCCTGGTTCCCAAAACGTTTATTGCCGATAAGGAGGCCATATGCCGGACTATTTTTTTGGAATTGATGTGAGTAAAGGACATTCTAATTTCGTCATGCTTGATTCATCAAAACGCTGTGTTGAAGACGACTTTCAATTGGATGATACTTTTGACGGCCACCAAAAACTCTACAGCATCCTATCAGAGTTTTGCGTCCGTCATCCCAAGGCCAACATTTTTGCTGCCGTTGAAAGCACTGGCGGTTATGAAAACAACTGGTTTGATGTGTTGGCCAAATTCCAGGCACATCTGCCGATAAGAGCCGCCAGATTAAATCCCTGCGGCGTTTACAACAACAGCAAAGCTGGCCTGGATCGGAATATCACAGATAAAATCAGCGCCGAGAATGTCGCCAAATACATAATAGAGCATCCTGAAAAAGTGCGATACCAGCTACAAGATCCTTTAGCACCCCTGAGAAAACAGTGGGGATTTATAAAAATGCTGAAAAAGCAAAAAACCCAACTGCTCAATCAATTGGAATCTAACCTCTACACAGCCAACCCAGAGATTCTGGCTTACTGTAAAAATAGTACACCGACTTGGGTTTTTAACCTTTTGCAGCGATATCCAACCGCTTCCAAGCTGGCCAAAGCAAGAAATTCTTCTGTGTCCTTGATTCCATATGTGACACCCCAAAAAGCCAAAAAACTGGTCGAAACAGCCAAGCAGAGTGTCGCGTCCGCTACGGATGAAACTACAAGCCAAATAATCAAGGCGACTGTCCAACAAATTAGACAACTTTCAAAAGTCATTGATGCCCAAACAAAAGCCATGACGGGCAAGTGCTCGATTCCTGAAGTTGAATTGCTCAAGACGTTCATAGGGATCGGAGACGACTCTGCTGTCGGCCTGATCCTTGAAATCAGCTCCATAAAACGGTTTAAAAAAGCGAAACACTTAGCCTCATTCTTTGGTCTTCACCCTGTTTATAAAAAAAGCGGTGATGGTTCCTGGGGCTTTCATATGAGCAAAAAAGGCCGTACAGTACCCCGACAAATTCTTTATATGGTTGCCATGGTTGCCATTCAATCCAATCCCCTGATCCGTGAAATCTATGAGAAACATACGGAAAAAGGAATGGAAAAAAAGGCAGCTCTGGGTGTGTGCATGCACAAAATTATTCGAATAATTTACGGCATGCTTAAACACAACAAAGCATTTGACCCTGAAATTGACCGAAAAAATAGGGAAAAACGGAACTCTCAGGACGAAAAGAAAGTAGGCCTGGACAAAAGCCGTCGTTACCAGGCATATGATCCAAAAGCCCCAATCTCAACCGTTCCCGTTTTTTAACTTAACAGAATATCGACCTTATGTACAGATTTTACCGAATTTTCAAAGAGCAAATTTGTTTAAAAAAAATGTTGACTTTAACCGGAACAACTAAAGTGATCTAAAATGCCTATTTATCCCGTATTAAACGGGGAAGTTATGGTGTCGCTTTCAGCCGTCGTAGCCAAAGGCTACTATGGCGAAGTCGGCTCGCTCTCTCCGAGCTGCAGGCTCTACGAGCCGGAAGCCGCTGATTTTATATGATTGGCAGAATTCCTTAACTTTAGCTCACTTTAGTTCACTTCAAACTTTAGTCACTTTCAAGCTTATGGCATAGCCCAATATCTATGACTCCCGAAATGCGGGACAGGCAAGGCCCTTCGAAGATCCCGCATCGCGGGGGAGGACCAGGTTTTTAACAATCAAATAAAATAAATCCTTTTCACACATGCAAGATACTGTTTTTTGTCACAAAATCAGACCATTTTTGTCAAATTTTCATGGGCAAACAACAACCCCCTTCCGTAAAAACCATTTAAAATCCTGAGTGCAGATACAACGACCCTCCTGATAATTAACTGTTTTTACAGTCTATATCATGTGAAAAACCGTGAGACCGCTTTAAAGTTCATCCGTAGATGCCTCCCCTCTTTTATCACCCTATTTTACGGTATATTTTTTGCATATTAATCCCGTGGATTTAGTCATCAATATCGGATAACACCAGATAGCGAAAGGGCAAACCCGTTGAAAATCGGGGACGCAACGCCACGGGTCTTAAGCTGAAAAGCAAAGACAGCCGGGCTGCCGAATACCGGTAGAAGTCTTCTCATTCGAAGAATTAGACATTCGGTATTACACGATTAAGGCGCCTTTTTCTATGGAAGTTGTCCGCTACATAGAAAAAGAGGCGCCGATTATGGTTAGATGTTTACGTAAATATCTATTCGATATAACCTTTTGTACTTTCACATTTATAC
>JAFCZV010000379.1 GCA_019314155.1 Deltaproteobacteria bacterium | reverse complement strand
TTCGGCCACGATATAATCCCCCTCGCCAAGAAGGGCATTGGAATCGATACTTTTTAGTTTTCCGCCGATAACCACTGTAGGGTCGAGTCCGCCTTTACCCAGAACAGCGGCAACGATGGACGTGGTGGATGTTTTACCGTGAGCGCCGGCAACCGCCACACTGTACTTCAAGCGCATCAGTTCCGCCAACATCTCTGCCCGGGGGATTACCGGGATCGACCCCCGGCCTGCGGCAACAACTTCAGGATTTTTCGGGCCCACTGCCGATGAAGTGACAACAACATCAGCCCCCCTGATTTGTTCTTCAGAATGATCTTTAAATATAATGCCTCCGAGGCGTTCCAGACGCCGGGTAATGTCTGAAGAACTGATGTCAGATCCAGACACCTTGTAGCCTAGATTGAGAAGGAGTTCGGCAATCCCACTCATGCCGATACCGCCGATTCCAACAAAGTGAATATGATATTTTTTAAGAAACATAATTAAGAAATCAACTCGTAACAGTCATCGACAATCGCCGCTGCCGCGTCAACTCGTCCAAAATCCCCGGCCCGGGATGCCATCCGATGAAGGTCACCCGGGTTAGCGGCATAAAAATTAATTCGCTCTGCAAGGGCTTTGCCGCTGAGATCCTTTTCAAGGATCATTTCGGCAGCCCCTGCGTCGACCAAAGAACGTGCGTTTAGCACCTGGTGGTCATCCGCCGCAAAAGGAAACGGGATGAAAATGACCCCCTTCCCAATGGCTTTGACTTCTGCCACAGTGGTCGCCCCCGCCCGGCATATGATAAGATCGGCTTTTTGATACTGTCGGCCCATATCGTTAAAAAAGGCCTCGACTCTGCAGGGAACGCCCTGTTCCCTGTAAACACTTTTTACCCGGATCTCATCGTGTGCCCCGGTCTGATGCACAAAGAAGTAAGCTTCTTTATCATCGATAAGTTCAATGGCTTCCAAAACTGCCATGTTTATACTGTGAGCCCCCTGGCTCCCGCCGAGTATTAGGATCGCGAACTGCCGCCGCTGCTCTGAATCCGTCGTATGAACATCTTTCTGCTCCCTTGCGAATTGGAGAATTTCTTTGCGCACAGGGTTTCCGGTAACCCGTATTTTTTCAGGATTCAGACCGGCTTTTGTTTCGTTAAACGAGACATATATCCGGTCCGCAAAACGCGATAGAATCCGGTTGGTAATTCCGGACAGAATATTCTGTTCATGCAGGACAATGTTAATCCCCAGAAGCCATGCGCCCGTCACAAGGGGTCCGGCGGAATAGCCGCCCACACCCACCACCAAATCGGCCTTGAAGCGTTTGAGAATCAGAATAGATTCAATGACGCCTTTGGGTATTTTTGAGATCGAAACGATTTGATTCCAAAATCCCCGTCCCTTGAAGCCTTCAGCGGTAATAGTTTTATGTTTAAACCCTGTTTCCGACAAAATCGAAATTTCAAAGGGCCGTTCGGTACCAACGAATAAGACTCTGTTTTCCGGGTTTCTGGCCAAAAATTCCTGAGCAATGGCAATCCCCGGGAAGAGATGACCCCCTGTCCCGCCACCGGCGATAACGATGCGCAGGGCTCCTGAAACATTTAGAAACGCGTCGAAGTTTCTTCTTTTCTTCCCTTTCTCATCGCCTTGAACCATAACTGCCGTTTGCTTTTTGTAACGCGTCACTCGTCTATTCAAAGTGCAGCGCGTCCACACAGAATTCAAATGATCCGCTAAAAACCGGATTGTCTTAATGCAACAACTTTTTTCAACAACCTACAATAATACGTCATCTTAACTCTCAGCTTTGGGCATTCTTTTTGAGGCCCCGATATTCATCAGCAGTCCGATGGATACCATATTGATCAAAAGGGATGTGCCGCCATAGCTCAAAAATGGCAGCGCAAGCCCCTTGGTGGGCAGAAGTCCGAGGGCAACGCCCATGTTAATACAAACCTGCAGACCCATTGCCGTTGTCAGGCCGATGGCCAGCAATGATCCGAAAACATCCTTGCTGTTTCTGGCAATAGATACCCCCCGCCATAAGATTAGTGTATAGAACCCAAGGATAATCAAGACACCTAAAAGACCGAGTTCCTCTCCGATGACTGAAAAGATGAAATCGGTGTGGGGTTCAGGAAGGTAAAACAGCTTCTGATAGCCGCCGCCGATGCCTTTACCCCAGATCCCCCCTGTACCGAAAGCCAGGAGGGAATGGACAATCTGGTAACCTTTATCTGCTGAATACTGCCAAGGATTCAGGAAACTTATGATACGATCAATTCGATAATTGGCACTCACCATTAAATAGTAGATGATTGGAATTGCCACGGCCAATGATCCCAGCAGATATGAAATTCGAACCCCCCCGATAAAAAGCATTATCCATGTAATCGCACCAAGAATAACCACCGAACCGAAGTCAGGCTGTAAAATGATCAGAACCGCAAACATACCAAGGAGCAAAATGTGGGGTAGAAAACCGACCTTGAATTCCTTGATTCTATCCTTTTTTTTATTCATTGAATATGCCAGATAGATCACCAGCGCAAAACGGGCGAATTCAGAAGGCTGAAATGTAATACTTTCCACTCGAAGCCATCGCTTAGCACCACCTGCCGAATATCCGAACCCGGAAACCAGAATTGCAACAAGGAATATAAAGGCCAGGATAAGCAACGGAGCAAAAATAGACTGTTTTTTTAAAAAATAATAACTCGTGCCGAACTTTTTCAGGGCCAGGGCCGAACTTGCGCTGTAGACCATGACAATTCCGATGCCCACCAGGAACAGGACCGGAAACAAAAGCGCGATATCATATTGGAGCGGCGGTTTGCGAGCTTGCTGTATGTTCTGATTGTCACTGGTCATACTTTGTATCTTGGCCCGTCTTTCTTATTTGACACTGTTGTAAAAAATCTTTTGTGCCTGCCCGCCATCGGCTTCGCCTTAGGCGAGGCGGGCGGGTCTTAGTGCCTTTGTGGCAAATGATTTTGGTTCCCCGATAAATCGGGATTTTCGCTTCGCTACAACCGGTTTGTCCGGGTTAGGTTTTCAACGGTCGCACAGAAAGCTTCCCCCCGCTCCGCATAACTGTTGTACATATCAAAACTCGAACAACCGGGAGATAAAAGCACAACATCCCCGGGCACCGCAGATAGAAATGCAAAACGGACCGCTTCTTCCATTGTGGATGCCGTTTGCACGCCCTCCTTGCACGTATCTTCAAGAACCGATTTTATCTCATCCCCCGCTTCGCCCATGACGATCAGTTTTTTTACACGTTGCTGCACCAGTCCCCGCAATTGTTTAAAGGCTCCGCCTTTATCACGCCCGCCCATAATAAGGATCACCGGGTTCCTGAAGACTTCGAGTGCTCTTGCCACTGCATCGATGTTCGTACCTTTTGAATCATCATAAAAGCGGACGTCATTTATGGTTTTTATATATTCCAGTCGATGGGAAAGGCCTTGAAATTCGTTTAATCCGGATTGGATCCCTTCTAAAGTACCACCGGCAGCCAGGGCTGCCAACGATGCCGCCGCTACGTTTTCCATATTGTGCCGGCCCATAAGATTTACCTTTGAAAGGTCAAGAACAGCCTCCGGGTTTTCTTTGGTGAAAATTTTGATTGAATGGGTATTTTGTCCATTGATTCGATCGATAATTGCATATTCCCGGTTATGTGCATGAGAATTGCCCTGATGATAAAAGGGCAGTTTCCTTGCCTTAAGTGTTTTGCTGATTAAACAAATAACCGGATCAGAGCCGTTTAGCACTGCGGTATCGCCTTCTTGTTGGTTTTCAAAAATCCGGCCTTTGGATCTGGCATAAGACTCAAAATCCGGATACCGGTCGAGATGATCGTCACTGATATTAAGCAGAACACTCACTCGAGGCCTGAATGTATCGATGGTATCGAGCTGAAAACTGCTGACTTCGGCGACAACCATGTCGGCCGTTCCTCCCGTGTCCGCATAACCGATCAAAGGATTGCCGATATTTCCGCCCACAAAAATTTTAAAACCTGAGTTCTCGAGCATGCGCCCCAAAAGCCGTGTTGTTGTCGTCTTCCCATTGGTGCCGGATATGGCGATAACAGGTTCCCGAATGAATCGTGAAGCAAGCTCAAACTCTCCCAATACCGGAATTCCTTTTTCTTTGGCCCGTTCTATGGGCAAGATGGTATGGGGAACCCCTGGACTTACAACAATGAAATCGGCATGTTCGAAGGTTTCGATGTTATGCCGGCCCAGTTCCAGTTTAACGCCCATTTTTTGCACTGCAGCAAGATTGGATCCCAGGGCTTTTTCTTCGGCAATATCGGTTACGGTAACGGATGCACCCCTGTTTTTGGCAAACTGCGCCGCCGCCATACCGGATATGCCAAGACCGACGATAAGAATGTTTTTTTTTGCAAGATCCATGAAATAAAACGGGTTACAGGTTACGGGTTACGGGTTACGGGTTACGGGTTACAGGTTACGGGTTACGGGTTACAGGTTACGGGTTACGGGTTACAGGTTACAGGTTACGGGTTGTGCATTATACCGACAACGCATTATCTTTATCTCAGTTTCAGCGTACTCATGGAAATCAGCGCCAGTGCAATTGCGATGATCCAGAATCGAACAATGACTTTGGGTTCAGCCCATCCTTTAAGTTCAAAATGGTGGTGAAGCGGAGCCATTCGAAAAATCCTACGGCCGTTGGTCATTTTGAAAAAGCCGACCTGAAAAATCACAGACAGCGTTTCAATAACAAAGAGCCCGCCCACCAAGACCAGCAGTATCTCCTGTTTGGTGATAACCGCCACGGTTCCGATAGCTGCACCCAGGGCCAGCGAACCCACATCACCCATGAAAATTTGTGCGGGATACGAATTGAACCACAAAAAACCCAGGCCTGATCCGGCCATCGCTCCGCAGAAGACGGCAATCTCCCCACTCCCTGCAACATAATTGATCTGAAGATAATCGGCGATCTTGAAGTGCCCTGCCACATAGGCAAAAACCATATATGCAGCCGAAGCAATGATAAAAGGTCCGATGGCAAGACCATCAAGCCCGTCGGTGATATTGACTGCATTTGAGGTCCCGATTATGACAAATGCAGCAAACAATATATATCCCCACCCGAGATCGGGTGATATATTTTTAAAAACCGGAACTGTCACCCGGGTGGAAAAGTCCGGAACCATGTAGACCAGAATCCCCGCAACAATGGCCAGAATCGTCTGTAACAGAAATTTGTTTCGAACATTTAACCCCTTGCTCTGCTTCTTGATCTGCATGAGGTAGTCATCAGCAAAACCGATGGCGCCATAGCCAACCGTAACCAGAAGAACGATCCAAACAAAATAGTTGGTTAAATTGGTCCACAACAGGGTGGAAACAATGATTGAAAAAATGATCAGCGTACCGCCCATGGTCGGCGTCCCGGCCTTTTTATGGTGTGTTTCCGGACCGTCATCCCTGATATACTGTCCGATCTGCATATAGCTCAGTTTTCGAATAACCCATGGCCCCAGCAAAAAGCAGATTAAAAAAGCCGTCAAACTGGCATAGATCGTCCGGAAAGTAATGTACCGGAATACATTA
>JAFCZV010000378.1 GCA_019314155.1 Deltaproteobacteria bacterium | reverse complement strand
GTAACAAGTTACTTTCACGTATCCGATCTGCTGCCAGATGAATCGATTTGTCATAAAGGGCATATCCGCTGAGTTTCTGCTTATTTGGCATAGCCCACCTGGCATCGAAATAAGCAGTTCCTTTAAGACCATTTTTTTCGGCTTTTATGCTGTCTTGAATTATTCTTTTTACTGTGGGCGCCGAAAGTCCATCCAGCCGGCTGACCATCAAAACATTATCTTTTTTCATTAAATTTTTTACATTTTTAAAGCCAATGAAGTACGGATTCGGAATCCAACCTGAAATTGAATAATTTTCCTTGAGTACCAGCGCCAGTTCGGAATCAAATGACGATCGCTGGTTCGCTCCTGTTAATACAGATAGTTGATTATTGATACTTTTTAATTCTGTTTTAACGGTTTTAATATGATCGTCTTTTTTTCCCTCAAATTCTTTTAGTCGATCTTTTAGTGACTTTCTTCTTATCCTCAATTCTTCAACTTGATTTTTTTCCTGTGGCGTCATTTTCGGCGCAGATATTTTCAATGGGAGACCATACATAGTTACAAGACAGCGGATACGGCTGGTAGAATTTTTTTTCTCAAGAAATTTACGCACTGTCTGAACAACCTTTTGTTCATATTCCTCCCGTGTACACTCTTCCCCGTCTGATAGTGTCAGCTGAAGTATATTGACTTCCGGTATGTTTCTCTTTTTTATATAGAATTGGGCTAATGCGACACTATCGGCAACCTTCTTATTGGCAATGACAACAATTTCGTAGGGCTCTAATGCGATACAAGGTGTCGCTAATATCCACAATAGAATCATTAAAATCCAAAAAAGCGGCCTCAATATGTATCTCCCAACATCATCACCCTTGTAATGTTATCCGGTTTTAAATATCAAGCCTTTCAAAACCTGTAACAGCTTGCCATAAACACAAGTTCAAGCATTTCCATTTCCAGTACATATATCCTATTTCTTACAAAATTGCAAAAAAGGCAAACCCTCGAAAAGGGATTTGCCCTTAATCAAAAACGATATCACACGAATTTTTTTTGGGTATAAAACGTGCGTTTTATAGCAGGTATAGCAAGTTGTGGGTTGATGATTTCAACCTGAAATCGTAACCATTTTTGAGTGGCCTGAATTGAAGGTTTAAGGCAGAAAACAAAACTTTGGATTGGATGTTGGAGACTGCCAACCTTCTTTTTGGTCTATTAGTTCGAGGGGGCGTACCAGGGCTTTTTAAAATTACGACGAACAATCGATCATGGTAATGATGCAATGATTTGTCGATATTCATCTTCTGTGAACGCACTAAGGGTTTCTGTACGGACCGCACCAGCCGAACCGATAGCGAGAGCTAACTTAACGCCCGTTTCATGATCTGGCGCTTCGGAGATCATGACCATATCATATCTGCCTGTCACCAGAAAGAAATCTGTTATCTCTCCACCCACGGCCTGAAATGCTTTTTTGGCAGCATCGAGCCGGGCAGGACTCTCCTTGATGTTCTCCATGCCTTTTTGTGTCCAGTTAATCAATGTAATATATGTTGCCATCGTAGCGCCTCCTTTCATATCTGCCCCGAGTTATTCCCCCCCGAAAAAGGATTTGCCTTATTAAAAAACGATATCACACGATTTTATCAAGATACGTGTGTTTCATAGGTATCAAAACTCAGAATTTAACTGATGAATTTTTATCTTTACCGGTTCAGCAGAATCATTAACCGTCAAGCACCGACCAGTATTTAAGCTTATCAACAACGTTCCCAATTTTCCCCAGTTCAGGGGTTTTTCTTCGAAGAAGGAAATAGGAGAGTTTATTCCCCTTCGAAGTGAAATGAGGATATCAGCGTACTCGCGAAAACGGGGTCATGGCTATATCGCTGACTCGGACATATTCGTCCTTTCCTTCGTGAGTGCCTCGTGGATTCTTAAAGGTGGTTACGCAAAACGCCATGCCGAATAAAATCTTTGAGTACTGAATCCAAACCTTGTCACCTTCAAACCACTTCTTTCCTGTATCCACCCCACCCGGAACAAAATTAGCGCGATAAGTGCTTGTCCCACCCTTTGTGGTCTCCTCTGACCACACCGAACCATCTCGCGCTGATAATCCAGTGATCGTGGAAGGGCAATAAAACGCCCTCAGTTCGGCGCCGGTTAACTGGTCTTTCTTGGACACGTGAATATACTCCGGCCCTGGTGCAAGCAGACCGACCCTCTTGAGGCTTTCCAGAAAGGAATCCGCCACTCCTCGATCTTTGAATGGATAAAAGAACATCCACCGTCTCGCTGGCGGCAAAGCGGCAAAGGTGTGACGCGAGGGTGATCCCCGGCGGAAAGTTTGGGCGGCAGCCTTTGACTCATCATCGCGCCCGAGATGGGCGTAAGCTGACGCAAGATAACCCGCAAAGCCCCGAAGCTCCGGGTTGAGTTTCAGTGCCTTCTCAATCACCGTTACGGTCTCTTGCCATTCTCCCATGCAGAAGTGGGCGATCCCCATGTAAGCTAAATAACGGCCCGGATTGAGCGGGTCCAGCCTCATCGCATCCTTTGCGTACTCCAGGCCCTCTGCGGGCCTTCCAGAGTAGCTCAACACCCTGCACATGGCAGCAAGACCAGCTGGATCATTGGGATCTAAGGTCAGGGCCTTCTCAAGCTGCGATATCGCCTCATCGTGCTGACTCACGCCTCCCACCTGGTACGCGATGGAGGTCGGCTCCTTCATGGACTCCCTGAGATATTGGCGAGCCCGCAAACGGGCCTCGACATACGAGATCTTAAAAGCTGCTTCCTTTCTCTGTTGGGCCGCAAGCCAATACAACATGGCCAGGGCTGCCCGCGCTTGGCCATAGTTTGGGTCCAGCTGGATCGCCCTTTTGAAGCATGCCTCCGCCTTAGTGAAGTCCTCCGTTGTATTTCTGAGATAATGCACCCGCCCCTTCAAAAGCTCTTCATAGGCTGCCGGGTCATTAGTCCCCTTCTGGCCGACCAGCGCCTTTTCTCCAACTGTCAACTTCACGGCAAGGGCGGAGATGATCTTCTGGTTGATCTTGTCTTGCAAGTCGAATATGTTGTCCATTTCCCCGTCATATCGTTCCGCCCAGAGATGTCCGCCAGTTGTGGTGTCGATAAGCTGGGCATTTATACGCACCTGATTGTCTACCTTTCGCACACTACCTTCGAGCACATACCGAACACCAAGGTCACGGCCTATCTGCTTGACCTTCACGGATTTGCCTTTGTAAGTAAATACCGAGTTCCGGGCGATCACAAAAAGGCCAGCAATCTTGGAAAGATCGGTGATCAGATCATCGGTCATGCCGTCCGCGAAGTATTCCTGCT
>JAFCZV010000377.1 GCA_019314155.1 Deltaproteobacteria bacterium | reverse complement strand
TCGAAAATTGTATGATGAGAAATTCTTAATAGATTTTACGGATATGCCCATTCTGGTAAGAAAAGACACCGGCAAACGGCTCCGTGCAGAAGAAGTTAGAGCCCTGACATCCGAGGCAATCCAATTGAAAATTCCGAATTATCGAGATCTCTTTGTGGTAAACACCGAAAGAGGGCTTACGATACTTAATCCCGAACGCCTTGACTCTTCCGGTGCCACACTCGATGGAGAATATCAAGTGGAACTGGTGGACGGGCGCAAAGTGGACACACAGACGGTGTTCAGCGAATTTAAGGAGACCTTAAAAGAGTATACCCTTGATAAAGTATCATCAATTACCGATGCGCCTGCCGAGCAGATAGAAAGAGTGGCCATTGAAGCAGCTACAAACAAACCTCTTCATGTTATATATGGCGCCAGCAATTACCAGTGGTATAATGGAGACCTCAAGGGCAGAGCTCTTGCGCTCCTTCCGGTTTTAACCGGAAGCATCGGTCAAAGCGGCGGCGGCATGTCTTCCTATGCCGGCCAGTACCGGATTCGGTTTAATCTCAAAGAATGGTGGTTTCCGACCGGGGGAAAACTGAATTGGGTGCCGTACCTTTATTTTCTTCAGGGCAAAGGAAAAAGGTATCCAAAAAAGGTATTAAAGCCATGGTCGGCGGTTGGGGGAACCCCTTTGATCAGCACAATATGGCCAACCGTTTAAAAGATAGAACGACTTCAGGCGATATTGAATTTGTGGCGACCTTCGACTTTTCCATGACCACTTCCTGTCAGTGGTCGGATGTGGTTTTTCCGGCCACCAGCTGGTACGAAAATTACGAACTTACCGCAACTATTTTGCATCCCTACCTTCAGCTTCAACAGCCCGCCATCAAGCCGATGTTTGAAAGCAAGACGGCCTTTTGGGTGGCAAGAGAACTGGCCAAACGGCTGAACCCGGAATTTGAAAAATATTTCTTCCCGGAACTGGATGAAAATACAGCCTCCCAAAAGATTATTGAAATACTTCTTAAGACCGGCGGCTTTGAAACAAAAGGGATTACCCTGGACATGCTGAAAAAAAAGCCGGTTCGTCTTCATTCCACGGCCCCCGATGACCGGCAGATCCCTTTTTACGAGCAGATCCATGAAAGAGTCCCGTTTCCTCCTCAAAGCTATCCGCCGCCGCTAAAAGCCACCGCTAAATTTCTTAAAAGCGGACGGATTGAATTCTACAAGGATGAAGATCTTTTTTTGAAAATTGGCGAGCAGCTTCCGGTTCATAAAGAAACCTTTGTAGAAACCGAATATAAGGCCGACCCTGACGCCCGGAAAAAATACAGGCTCAGATTTGTCACCAAAAACTCTTTATACAGGGTTCATTCGACCCATTCCAACAATGTATGGCTCAATGAACTCCAGGGACACAAACCCAAGGTTTTTCTGAATGAAGCCGATGCCAAAGAGAGAAATATCAAACCCGGTGAATTCGTCGAAATTTATAACAACCGGGGAAAGACCAAAGCGTATGCCGCCATCGATCCCGGTTGCCGCAAAGGCACCGCAATTTTTGAACAGGGATGGTGGGCAAGGTATTTAAAAAATGAGTCATACAATTCACTCACCATGCCCTGGATAAAGCCGCTTCATGAAATTTATTTTGTCCCCGGCATCTGGACACCGACCACGGTCTGGAATGAATGCCTGGTTGACGTGAGGAGGGTAACGGTATGAAAAGAGGAATGGTCATCGATCTTGAGAAATGTATCGGCTGCCGCTCATGTGTTGTAGCATGCAAACAGCACAATGCCCAACCTCCGGGCAACTGGTGGAATCGGGTGTTTACCCCTGGAAGCAACCGTCATCTGTCGCCCCCGGAAAAAGGGAAGGAATATTTTCTGCCCGTTCACTGTCAGCACTGCCGGAATGCCCCTTGTGAAAAAGTTTGCCCGGTGGGCGCCACATATCGGCACGATGACGGCACCATTCTGGTTGACTTTGAAAGATGTATCGGCTGCCGCTACTGCATGGCGGCCTGCCCGTATGGCGTTCGTCAATTCAACTGGGAAGATCCGGAAAAAACAATGAAACAATATGAATACCAAAACGGGTATACCTACGGCTATCCCGAAGACTTTCGACTCAACGGAAGGTTGGTTTATATGCCGTCGCGTTTTAAGGGGGTGGTGGAAAAATGCAATTTTTGTGTTCATTACCTTGATAAGGGGCTGGATCCCGCCTGCGTTCGAGGCTGTCCCGGAAAAGCGCGACATGTGGGAGATTTGGATGATCCGGACAGCAATGTCTCAAAAATGATTCGGGATAAAAACGGTTTAAATCTTTTACCTGAGAAGGGAACAGAACCCACTGTTTTTTATCTTCCACCCAAGCGGAAGGAGGTATAAAAAATGAGTAACAGCAAAAAAATAGGCTTTTTGGTAACCGGCCTTCTGATGATCGCAGGCTTTATGGCATGGATCTATCAGGGTAAAGAGGGTCTTGTTTTGACAAACATGCGAAATTCCTATTCATGGGGGCTTTATGTCTCGGGGCTTGCGTTTTTCGTAGGAAATGCAGCCGGGGGCCTGGTGTTAAGCTCATTGATATATCTTTTCGGTGTAAAAAGCTTAAAACCCTTTGCCAAAATCGGGGCCCTGACGGCTTTTGCCAATGTCACGGCCGCCATGTTTTCAATATTGCCCGATATCGGACAACCCGTCAGGATCTATCATATGATCTTGCATCCGAATTTAAATTCTCCTCTCATATGGGATGTTATTGTGTTGAACCTCTATGCCGCCCTTTCGCTGCTTTTATTTTAATGCTTCCGGATTTTAAAGGGCCATTAACAAAAATTGCTTTGAAAGTAGACAATCCAAAAGAATTTTCAGAAATCTGGGCCAAGCGCCTAGCGCCCTTTTCCCTTGCCGCCGCAATAGGTATTCACGTGATAACCGCCTGGATTTTTGCCACCCAGGGCGGCAGAGACTGGTGGAACTCTGCGGTTCTTGCCCCGGATTTTATAGCAGTGGCCGTAGCATCCGGGACCGCTGTAGTCTTTATCGTAGCTCTGCTGGCATATGGCCTCAAGGAACAGTACAAGGAGGCATATCGCAGCATGGCAATTATTATGGCTACTGCTCTTTTTACTCATATCTTTTT
>JAFCZV010000376.1 GCA_019314155.1 Deltaproteobacteria bacterium | reverse complement strand
ACACCGCAGTGTGAGCGAAGCACGCGGCCAGTGCTTCAGCCGTGGGTTTGGAAATATATGTAAATGGGAAGTATATAGGTTTCATGGGTCCTCTCATAGTAATCGTTAAATCGATAATTTGTGTACAAGTTCTTTCGTCTCGCCTGCCATTGCAAGGCACGAACGGGCAGATCACATTTGGAATACTGGAATGGTGGAATAATGGTTTTGGGATGTTGCGATAATGGTTTGTTGGTCAATCTCCTTTTGAAAGCGGAATTAATAAATGGAAAATTTCCTTTTAATATCAACATTCCAATATTCCACCATTCCATTATTCCTTGCTCAAGGCAAATATTGATGAATAATAAAACTCTTTTGTTCTCAACACGTTGTAGAAATTCCAAGACGTTTAGTTAATCTTTCGCATAATCTTAAACCATTTAACTACTCAACAGTTTTCGGTCCTTGACCTGAATCCCCCGGGCCGTGAGCTGATCCCGAATCCTGTCGGCAAGCTCCCAGTTTTTCTCGCGCCGGGCCTGATCTCTCTGTTCGATGAGACGCTGCACCCCGGGGTCGTGGACGTCATCTTTAAAATCGAATATTTTCAGTACGGAATCGATCCCCCGAAAGGCATCCATAATTTTCGAGACACCATCCGAATCGAGTCTGTTTTCAAGGGTCAATTTGTTGATCCTTCTGACAATATTAAATATCGAAGCCATGGCCGCCGACATGTTCAGGTCGTCATCCATGGCTGTTTTAAAGCCGTGCTTCAGGTCGTACAGCAGTTGATCGAGTTCGGGATACAAAGACGCCCCCGGTCTAATATGAATGAGTGAATGGATGCAGGAATCGAGCCGTTTTAACGAGCGTTTGGCCTCTTTGAGCCGTTCTTTGGAAAAGGTAATCGGTTTTCGATAATGTCCGTAAAGGAGCCAGTACCTGATTTCCCGACCGGAGTATCCCATATCCGTCAAATCGGAGAGCGTATGTCCGGCGACCTGTTCATCGACTTTTTTTCCGTCGAGCAGGACGCGGTCGCAGTGCACCCAGTATTTTGCAAGGGGTTTTCCGGTCACGGCGGCGGCGATTGCGATCTCATTTTCGTGATGAGGAAACATCAGTTCCCGGGAGCTGGTATGAATATCATATGTTTCCCCGAGGTATTTCATGGCCATGGCCGTACACTGAATGTGCCAGGAGGGGCGGACATTGCCCCAGTCGGTCTTGGTGAATATTCCCCGTTTCAACTCGGAGAGTTTCGATCGTTTCAAGAGGGTAAAATCCCTGGGATTGTCCTTTTCATATTCATCCAGATCCACCGTTGCTCCCAGCTTGATTTTATTGATATCCACCCCCGACAGCTTGCCGTAATCGGAAAAGCGGGAGATGTCGAAATACAAAGATCTCAATTTTTCATATGCATATCCATTTTTCACAAGCTTTTCAGACAGGGAAACCATGTCGTGAATATGTTCGCTCGCTTTGGGGTACTTGGAGGCCGGTTTGATTTCGAGGAGTTCCAGATCCTTTTTGAAGGAATCGATATGTTTTTGGGTGAACTCGGACAGATCCAGACCTGCTTTTTCAGATCCGTCGATGGTTTTATCGTCCAGATCGGTGATGTTCATGATGTGTGTGACATCATACCCCCGGTATTCAAGGTACCGGCACAAAAGGTCTGAAAAGATGAAGCGCCGGCATTCCCCCAGGTGCATTCTTGCGTGTGCCGTGGGCCCGCAGGAATACATGGTGACCTTTCCCGGCAAAAGGGGCTCAAACGGCTCCTTGCTGCGGCTTAAGGTGTTGAACAGTTTGAGGCTGATCTTTTCCTTTACGGCAAAAAGCGCTGTGCTGAGGTATCGCTCTCCTCCGTCCGGGAAGATCGCCACAATGGTTCCATGGGTGAGTTCTTCGGCTTTCTTCCGGGCGATTACCAAGGCGGCCCCGCTGCTCATTCCCACAAAAATCCCTTCTTCCTTTGCAAGCCGCCGGGTCATCTCAAAGGCTTCTTCGTCATCGATATTCACGATTTCATCCAGACGATTTTTTTCGAATATTTCCGGACGATACGCCTCTTTCATGTTTTTCAGACCCTGGATTTTGTGCCCCAGATACGGCTCGACACCGACGATGCGGATATCGGGATTATATTCTTTCATTCGTCGGGTCAGGCCCATAAGGGTCCCGCTGGTTCCCAGGGTGGCGACAACCATAGAGACCTTTTTATCGGTCTGCTCCCAGATCTCCGGGGCTGTTCCGTGATAGTGGGCCTGCCAGTTGGCCGGGTTGTTGAATTGATCGGCCATGAAATAGATGTCGGGATTTTCACGGGCCAGACGATAAACCTCTTCGATGGCGCCGTCGGTTCCCAGATGTCCGGGGGTCAGTAAAATCTCAGCCCCCCGTGCTTTCAGAATTTTCTGGCGTTCCACGCTGGCGGCCTCGGACATGGTCAATAGAAGCTTGTACCCCCTTACCGAGCACACAAGAGCCAGTCCGATGCCCGTGTTTCCGCTCGTGGCTTCGATGACTGTTTTGTCGGGGGTCAGTTCTCCGGATTTTTCGCCGTTTTCGATCATGAACAGTGCGGCCCTGTCCTTGATGGAACCGCCAGGATTAAAATACTCGAGCTTTGCAAGGATTTTTACTTGGGGATTCGGGTTGAGGTTTTTTATTTCAACCAGCGGTGTATTTCCAATTTGGTCAAGAATGGAGAAAGTCATGGTGTCGATATTCCGTGTTTTAACCGTTTGGTAATTAGAAGCAATACTATTTCAGTAAATATCGGGATCCAGAGGGCCCGGTTTTTCAAGATTAAATGTAACTACTCAGGTATTTAGGTTGAAGACTGAAGGAGTATATCAATCATCTCGCAACGCTCGAATTAAACCATTCAAGACCTTCTCTGTTTCGACAATCTTTGCTTCAAGCAGAGATGAATCCTGGTTGCGCAAGAACCCCAAATGCTTAGACAAACTTAGCTGATTAACAGGTTATTAGGCTGAAGACCGAAGGCTGAAGTGATCTAACAGTCTTCAGTCAACTCACCTACAAAATAATCCGCTTGACTGTCACGTGCGCAACCTTCAACGATGTTAGAAGGAACCGAAACCGCTGCTCGCCGCAACCAATACTGCTACCTCGTCAGCCAGCTCAAATGCCCTAAGTTTTGTGTGATCGCGCATGATTTGTCCCTAAAAGCCTTCAACCTTCAGTCTATCCACCTGAGTAGTTACGATTAAACAAACTTATGGTCTTGCATCGATTTCTGCAGCCAACGTTCTTATAATCTCTTCCCGGACCTGATGCGCTTCTTTGGATGCATCGATGATGCGAAAACGCTCTGGTTCGAGGCGGGCCATTTCAAGATATCCGGCCCGTACCTTTTTGTGAAACGAAAGGGTTTCTTCTTCGAACCGGGTTTCCACCCGGTCCCGGTCTCCCTGGTCGATCTGTTTCCAGGCCCGGGACAGGCCGATCTCCGGCGGGAGATCGAGGAGAAGGGTAATGTCCGGTTTTAGATTTTCAAATAACAATCGGTGTAATCGATTGATCAACTCCGTATCGAGCCCCCTTGCATACCCCTGATAGACCACTGTCGCGTCGTAATAACGGTCACACACCACGGTTTTGCCTGAGGATAACAATGGAGATATCAACTCTTTGATATGCTGGGACCGGTCTGCCGTATACAAGAGAAGCTCCGTCAAAGGATCCATCTCTTTGCTCGAAGGATCCAGGAGGATGGCCCGTATCTTTTCACCGATCCGGGTACCTCCGGGCTCTCTGGTAATCACGCAGTCGTGCCCTTTGTCCTGGAGAAACCTGACTGCGCGGCTTATGTTGGTGGTCTTACCCGAGCCTTCTATTCCTTCAAAAGAGATAAACATAACAATATAAATGCCTATTTATCCCGTATTAAACGGGGAAGTTTGAAGTGAACTAAAGTGAGCTAAAGTTTAAAGTGCCTAACTCGCCACACTACAAAGGCGGTCAAGCCCGCCACAGAGCATCGGCGAACAAGCGTGATCTAAAATTATATTATCCCGGGAACAAATTAGCTCACTTCGCGGGCAGGTCAAAAGTGGAATGTTGGAATACTGGAATTATGGCAGGCTGGGTTCTTAGAGAATGGAAAGTTCGGTTATTTTAAAGTTCCTCTTTACGGGAATGAAATCGAAGAATGTCATCTTCTTTAAATCATCATTCCATTATTCCATCATTCCATGTCCGAGTTAAAAGTATAAACCTATAAAACACCTTTAATTTCAATAAATTGTAGAATTTCCGAGACGTTTAATGGCGTCATGCCGGATCCTCTTTCCCCTTGTAAAAATGACGCTCCAGGAGTCTATGGTAAGACGTCCAGGTTTCATTGGGATCTTCCGACGCCATGAAATCACGGATGCCATTGACTTTGGAATCTATTTCGTCAATATAATTCAGTAAAACAGCCTCAATCGTTTTGGGGGGCTCCGGGGATCCGAACTCCCTGGCGCCATGATGGCTGACAATTAGATGCTTTAACAAAAGAATCCGGTCTTCCGGGAAATCCTCGATTCCCGAAAGTTTTTCATCGACCATTTTGATCCCGATCACGATATGGTTGAGTAACCGGCCTTCATCCGTATAGTCTATCTTGAATTGGTATTCAAACTCATCTATTTTTCCGATATCGTGCAGAACGGCACCTGAAACCAGAAGATCCCTGTCGATGCCGCTGTAATGCCCGGCGACTTTGTCCGCCAGGCTGGTCATGGAAAGGGTATGTTCCAGGAGTCCGCCGATGTAAGCATGGTGCATTTTTTTTGCTGCAGGTGCTGTTTTAAACTTGCGAACAAATTCTTTGTCTTTCCAGAATGCATCAAAAAGCTTCTTCAAGTAGGGTGTTGTTAAGGACTCTGTTATCTTCACCAGCCGTTGGAACATGCCGTCTATGTCCCGGGAGGTTGCCGGCAGAAAATCTGAAGGATCCACCACCTCAGGGGCGCAGGGGTCCATTCCTTTTACAATCAGTTGCAACATTCCTTTGTATTCACCGATCGTTCCCCGAATAGATACAAAATCACCGGAGGTGACAGCAGCTGCGATCTGATCCACATTATTCCACACCACGCCCTTTAGGGTTCCGGTTTTATCGGAAAGGGTCACATTTAAAAAATTGTCCCCATCCCTTTTCTGTGACAGAATCTTTTCGGCCAAAACAAAGATGTCATCCACCACATCACCGGCTTTAATATCCGTTATAAATCGTTTTTTCATACCGTCGAACCTCAAATCAGAAAAAATAAGCACAATTTAGAAAAAGATCTTATGGATATCCCATTGCTTGAGTTCTTCAAGCATGTCGTAATCTGTGGTATCACATTTAATCGGGGTTATGGAAATAAAATTGTCGTTCAGGGCCGCGCAGTCGATATCGGGATTGTCAAACGCCGTTTGCGCATCGTGTCCGTGCCAGTAATATACGCGGTTACGGGGATCTGTCCTTTTTTCGACATACTCTTTATACAGCGCGGTTCCCTGCCGGCTTATCCGAACACCCGCAACCTCGTTCATTGGTATATCCGGTACGTTTACGTTAAGAATGGTTCCAAAAGGAAGCCCTTTTTTGTAGACGTGTTCTGCTATGGTTCGCGTAAACGACGCAGCGTAATCATAGGCGTCAGCGGTGCGTCCCTGTATGGACACCGCAATTGCAGGAACTTTGTATAAAGCAGCCTCTTTAGCGGCGGCAACCGTTCCGGAATAGTTGATGTTGACCCCGACATTGGCACCCGGGTTAATCCCGGATATCACCATATCCGGTTTTTCGTCGAGGATCTCCATGAGACCGATCTTGACACAATCCACCGGAGTTCCTTCGACAGCATATCCCATGCCGCCGCTGTTGACCTTGATTAAAGCGGTGCGGAGCGGATGGTGCAGCGTGATGCCGTGTCCCACGGCACTCCGTTCGCGATCCGGGGCAACCACTGTTACAGCGTGCCGGGCATGGAGTTTTTCATACAGCACCCAGAGCCCTTCAGCGTGAATGCCGTCATCGTTTGTTAATAGAATGTTCATAAATAATACCCGTAGGTCCAAAGACATCGTGTCCATTTGACAAACTTTTTCCACTGAAATGGGATTTATACTTGATATTTCATTCTTATTCAAGATGTTATTGTTCCGGATCAGATAATATGAGCCATTTGCAAAATTCGCTACGTTTGTTCCAGAGATGTGTGGATGATTACAGCACAGTTCCCACCGGCCCGGGTGACCCCCTGTTTTCTTCCGCCGGCCATAAGGGCCTGCAAACACTATCCGGTTTTTTAAACTCGACCCGAATTTGCAGAACCGCCACCCGATGGATGCTCCTCCCGTTAATGATTATTCTGATTTTCGGCCATGCGTCGGCCCAGGATACTTCCCAACTGTTTAAGGACGACAAGAACGTTCCCTGGCA
>JAFCZV010000375.1 GCA_019314155.1 Deltaproteobacteria bacterium | reverse complement strand
CTTTACAGATATCACAATACCGGATACAAAGTTCTATAGTCCACATACTGGCAAGATATCTTTAATCAGGAGGAATGTTAGCATTACCGAAATAAATATCAACAAGATCTATTCCCCCAACTTCTTCTGTTCGTTTTAATATTCACCTATCAAGATTTAAAATATATATTTTATTTGACCTAAGTACTACATTGTGATAATAGTAATCATTGTTAAATTATTTCTGAAATAAAGTTTTGTAATTTCCCATGAACAGCATAGAATTTAAGAAATTTCGTAAGAAGCTAAACAAAACGCAGAAACAGATGGCTCAACTGCTGGGTGTATCCATCAAGGCCATACACAGCTACGAACAGGACTGGCGATTCATACCTCCCCATGCTGAGAGACAGATGTTGTTCCTGATCTCCAATGTGAAAGGGGACTCCAAAAAACTCAAGCCCTGCTGGACCATAAAAAAATGCCCTCCAAAGAAGAAAAAAGAGTGCCCGGCTTGGGAATTTAATGCCGGAAAACTTTGTTGGTTTGTTAGCGGAACTATTTGTGACGGCACTATTTATAAAGATTGGGATGAAAAGATGAAGGTATGCCGGTCTTGTGACGTTTTTGAAATCAATGTTGTAAAATAGATTATTTTTTTAGTGTATCCGACCTTTGAATATCTGCTATGAAAATGTAAATATCAGAGCTTCAAAAATTTTGTGATATCGTTTTTCAATAGGGTGAATCTTTTTTAGTGAGTTTGTCCTTTTCATTTTGATGATATATGTAAAATGAATAGAGTTGATTCAGGTTGCTAGACTGGCAAGGTATCTGTACTTTTTATGATTTCGTTTATAAACCTTCATTGGCAAGAAGTCTGCAATTTTATAGTGTTGTTTCTGAATGTACTCATCACCAAAAATAATCCCTTATTGTAAATTAATTGCCGACCAATGTATAATACCCTAAAAAATGATAAATCAGCATAAACGATAATAAGTTTCAGGGAGAAAGTCCCTATGTGACGTATTAAGGCTCATATACAGTATCAACGATATCAAGTTATGGGCCTTTTCTTCTTTGCAGTTGGAGGATGTCATAATGGCTGATAAGCCAACATATGAAGACTTAGAACAAAGGGTTAAGGAATTAGAAAAAGATGCCATTGTGCTTAAGCGAGAAGTAACACGAAATAAACATCAAGCCAAATTTCTGAATTTAATTTTGGAATCCATTCCGTATCCCTTTTATGTGATTGATGCCTTAGATTACACAGTCCAGAAAGCAAATCATGCCGCTTATCCTGGCCGTTTACCAAAAGGGACTTCCTGTTTTGCCCTTACACATAAAAGAAACAAGCCATGCGATTCGGCAGAACATCCCTGCCCTCTTGAGATAGTAAAAAAAACTAAACAACCTGTAACGGTAGAACATCTTCATTATGATAATGACGACAATCTAATAAATGTTGAAATTAATGCTTTCCCTATTTTCGACAGTGAAGGAAATGTCTTTCAAATAATAGAATATTGTCTGGATATCTCACAGCACAAGCGTCTTGAGCGCCAACTGGAGAATCGAACCAAGGAAATTACTCGACGACTCGAGCATATGGTAGAAGAACGAACACGACAGTTAAAAGAAACCCACGATAAACTGCTTCATCAAGATAAGATGTCCTCCCTGGGTAAGTTGTCTGCATCGGTTGTCCATGAAATAAACAATCCCATTGCAGGCATACTGAACCTGACCATGCTGATCAAAAGGATTGTTGAGGAAGGACCGGTTGGGCAAGAAAAAGATCTTAAAAAATTCCTTCATTATTTGGGTCTCATGGAGACGGAAACCCGGCGAATCAGTCGAATTGTCAACAACTTGCTCACTTTTTCACGAGAATCCAAGATGGAGTTTACAAAGGTGGACATTAACCGTTTGATCGAAAAAACACTGTTTTTAAATGCGAATCTTCTCAAACTCAACGGCGTAAAGGTGGGAAAACATCTTTACCCTGATTTGCCTGAAATCATCGGATCAGAAGATCAGCTTCAACAGGTGTTCATGAATGTCATTTCAAATGCCGCTGAAACCATCGAGGATTCCGGAGGCGGCGTTATGAGTATTGAAACCAAGTACTTGCCAAAATCCGAGAGGATTGCCGCTATCTTTAAAGACACTGGTATGGCTATCCCCAAGGAGAATGTCTCTAAGATTTTCGAACCCTTCTTCACTACCAAAAAAGGAGGTAAAGGGGTTGGACTCGGACTTTCTGTGGCATACGGGATAGTTATAGATCATGGTGGTACTATCTATGTAGAACCAAAGGAAGGGGAAGGCAATACTTTTACCGTAAAACTCCCCTTGAAACCATCTTCTGTTACCCTTGGCCAGCATGGAGATCTCCATGGATAACTCATCTAATAGTTTTGTTTGAACCCAAAAAATAATCTCTTGTATGATTTCATTTTCGTCATCATTCACTAACGATGCCAAGATTCCTGCCTTGCAGGGTGAATAATTGAAGGTCTATATTTTTCAAGATATCGGTTTGCAATCATCAACTCAAAACTTTTGCTTTCTGCTATGTATTCCATATTTTAATGCCGGTTAAAAGTTGTGATATCGTTTTCCAATAAGGGCAAATCCTTTTTACAGGGTTTGCCTTTTCAGTTTTTAATAATCAATTGACAGGGCCACAATGTGGCATTATCTTTCCAGGTATATTTATAGCACTGATAACACAGAATATACAGGACTTTTGGTCAACTATCGTGATCAGGATGTCACGGTTATGAAAACAAATATCCTTGGCCTTTGCAACATGGCGAAGGTTCTGGATTTGCCATCAATTATAACCGCAAGTTTACCGGCATGATAAACAGAACTATATAATCACTGGTTAGGTTGCGGCAGAGTCGATTTTGATTGACTAAAAAGGAGGAGCAAAAGATGAGCTTTTCAAACAAGGAAGCGCTAATCATCGGAGGTGGCAGTGGAATGGGACTGGAGGCGGCTAGGTTTCTAGTACATAGGGGTGCTTCGGTGACGATAGTTGGCCGCCATCAGGAGAAATTGGAGGGAGCACGTGAAACGTTCGATACTTCCGACAAGGTGCATACCTTTCAGTGCGACCTTACGAAACAGGATGACGTGGGCAGTTTGGTCCGCCATGTGCGTGATGAGATGAAGGACGTGAAATACCTTATCAACGCTGCGGGCGTTTTCTCCCCTAAGGCCTTTTTGGAGCACACGAGCGAGGATTACAACGCCTACATGGATCTTAACAAGGCCACTTTCTTTGTGACCCAGCAGGTGGCGAAGAACATGGCAGCGAGTGGCGGAGGGGCAGTAGTCAACATAGGCTCCATGTGGGCCCATCAGGCAATTAAGGCCACACCCTCGTCGGCCTACTCGATGGCCAAGGCCGGCCTGCACTCCTTGACTCAGCATCTGGCGATGGAACTGGCGGAATATGGCATACGTGTCAACGCAGTGGCTCCTGCCGTGGTGGAGACTCCAATCTACGGCGCCTTCATCAAACCCGACGAGGTTCACGAGGCCCTACAAGCCTTCAATGATTTTCACCCAATTGGCCGGATCGGAAAACCTAGCGATGTGGCATCGGTGATCGTGTTCCTGCTCTCGGACGATGCAAGTTGGGTAACGGGTGCGATTTGGAATGTGGACGGCGGGATTATGGCCGGGCGTAACCAGTAGTCGGTAAACCGCCAAGTTAACACATCAAGGAAGGCATTAAGGCCGTAAACCTATCATTCGAGCGGACGCGTTATCGCGCCGCTCAATTCCACCGTTACGGATACCATTAATAAGCGTTTTATCAATTGTTGCCCCCACTTCAAGACATAAAACTACATACACCAAAATCAAATGTTAAGGCAAGAGCAAATCAATAAACTATGGCAATGATT
>JAFCZV010000049.1 GCA_019314155.1 Deltaproteobacteria bacterium | reverse complement strand
TTGACCAGATCATAATCCACAGATTTTAAAATTTTCATGCTTTTGGGTCCAAAGAAAAGCCTGTACTTTAACGCATGCTGATCGCCGGAATGAATGACGAATTCAGGTTGTACAAATTCATTTTTGAGTATCTTGTCGTCATTAAAATAAAGGCGCATGCTGGTCTCCACGGCCTCATCAGGAACGATTGCAGACATGAAATAACGGTCCTGGACCGCTATCCATTTTATGTCTCCTTGAAAGATATTTTGTTTTTTTATTTTCTTAATCTTAACCTGTTTGAGCTTATTGTTTATCAGTGCGCTCGGACCTTCGAAACCATATCGGGTCTCTTTTCCTGACATAGAACGTAATAAAGATAGGAAGAGGCTGTCTTTAATGGTCTGGTTGGAATCATTTTTAACAGTAACATTAAGATCGATCATATATGTTTCAGGGGAGATGTCCATGAAAAAGAGATCTCTTGAGGTTCATTCTTAATATCTACGGTATCTCTCTCAAGATTTGCTGAAAAAACCGCACCATTGAACCCCTGAAGGCTGTTGTCGGCAAATCCAACCCGCACGGTTCCTCCGGCGAGATCTGGAGATATCATGTCCAATAACGGCGAATCGACATTAATCGTCTCTTTGTAATTTTTAAGGACAAAACTCTTGAATACAGCCCCTTTCTCCGAAATCTTAACCGTGTATAATGGGCCATTTACTGTGATTGTCCTTGATGGTTTAATCTGCTCCGAAGGCGTGTCTTTCAAAGAAGGCGCTGTCACCGTAGCCGGCTTTTCTTGAACTTCCGGCACTTTTTTCGCCTGTTGTTCCGTTTTCATAGTTTGCTGGGGGAGCGTGTCCTTTTTCTCGTCAACAAAGAAAAAATTCCACACAATAAAAACAAGCAACGAAAGTCCTATTGCTATAAATAGTCGAAGGTGTTCCATTATCTTCTCCAATATTAAATAAAATACTGCTTTGGTGTCTTATGGGTCAAAATCCAGAGGAGTAAAATCTTTGCGGTATTTTCAAAAGGCGGGAAAATATTTATTTCCACCAATGGTGTCTTATATATCGAATCTGCTCTATCAAGGCGATTTAAGGGACAGGATCAATTCCTCCCGGATGAAAGGGATGGCACCTTAAAATTCTCTTTAAAGAAAAGAAAGTTCCTTTAAGAAATCCATAACGCCGAATAGACTCATAGGCATATTCGGAACAGGTTGGATAGAAACGGCACGCAGGAGCCAGAACGGAAGACGAAATCAACTGATAGGCCCTTATAAAAAACAGAGCAATTATCACAAACATTCTGCTAATGGTATAAGCCCCTGGAAATACTGGTAAAAACATGTTGGAGGGATCGATTAGCTTGGCTGGTCGATATTTCGGCCGCCTTTTTTTTTACGATAATATTGATATCCCAACAACCTGTTATCATGTGCCTGTTTAGCCGAAAATATTCGCGAGTAAGTCGTTTAATCCTGTTGCGTATCGCGGCATTTCCAACCTTCCTCATGACAGACTCGGAGCGTTTCAATATTCTGTCCGCCTTGGTAAAAAAAAAGCGCAAAAAAAACTCCTCTGTTCAATTCGCTGTTTTTTCTATATCTATTTTATTTGACCAACCGGTTATACGGATAATCGGTTTCTGCCTTTTGATCTGCGCCGGTTAAGAATCTTTCTGCCCTGTTTTGTCGACATCCGCTTCAAAAACCCATGTGTTCTGGCGCGCTTAATTCTGCTTGGTTGATATGTTCTTTTCATAATGCAAACCCTTAATTAGACACTAAATTTTCTTCGCATACGCTTTGAAAATATTATATTTTGTTAAATTAACCGAATAAATTAATCATAAGATTTCTGGATTGTCAAGATGTAAACTCTGGTGTCGCGAAAAAAGTCCTTTTTATCTGGTTAACGCCGTATTATTCTTTATAAATTTCGAAAATATCAAACTCTTCCATATGCAGCTGGGACGCGGGATATATGACAATCTGTTTTCCGATAATACGCTCGAGTTCGACAATTACTTGGCTTTCCTCACCATGGAGAAGATCGGCAATTTCAGGATTAACCCTCAGGCTTATCTTGACCCCCATCATGTCGTGTGATTCACGAAGAATTTCCCTGAATATATTGTAACATATACTCTGCCTGGATATTAGATACCCCTCTCCATCACAATAAAAGCACGGCTCGCACAGAATTCTGGTGAGGGGTTGCCTGGTCCTTTTCCGCGTCATCTGAATTAACCCCAATTCAGATATGGGTAAAACATGTGTCTTGCTCCTGTCCTTTTTAAGCAACTTTGAGAGCGCATTAAACACCTTTTCCTGATTCAATTTTTTTTCCATATCGATAAAATCGATGATGATGATACCTCCAATATCCCTCAGGCGGATTTGATATGCGATTTCTTTAACAGCTTCCAGGTTGGTTTTTAAAATGGTTTCTTCCAAATTGTGTTTGCCGACATACCGACCGGTGTTTACATCGATTGCCACGAGTGCCTCCGTATGCTCTATCACGATATAACCACCGGATTTCAGCCATACTTTCCTTTTTAAAGCACGGGAAATATCCCCTTCCAAATTATAACCATCAAAAATCGGTTCCAAACCCTCATACAGTTCTACTGAATCCTTGAGGCTCGGCTTAAACGTATCGAGAAAATTTAAAATAGATTCATACCCCAGACGGGAATCTATGATCAGTTTCTCGGCCTCATCAACCAACAGATCCCGAACTGCACGAAGGCTGACCGCGACCTCTTTGTGCAACAGAGAGAAAGCCGGAGCTGTTGAATACTTTTTTTGTATGCTCTCCCACAAATTTTTTAGAAAACCCATTTCATATTCGAGTTTTTCTTTTTGGGCACCTTCGGCTGCAGTTCGAACAATGTAACCGAAATTGTCTTCCCGTATCGATCCTATGATCTCCTTTAACCGATGCCTTTCAGCCTCATCTTCTATACGTCTGGATATTCCTATATGTTCTGATGTGGGCATCAGAACAAGAAGCCGGCCGGGAAGGGATATGTGGGTTGTCAGACGAGCCCCCTTTGACCCCATTGGCGCTTTGGCAGCCTGGACCATTATTTCCTGACCCTCGGTGATAAGCTCCTCTATATGTCTTTCGCGACGTATCAACGGTGAAAACGAACCGTCGGCATCGATATCCAGAGCATCCTTTTCGTCACCGTTTCTTTTGATCAGGAAGTTTTCAATTTCACTATAGTTTCCGCCAATCACATCATTTACATAGAGAAAAGCTGCTTGTTGGAGTCCTATATCTACAAAAGCAGCCTGCATGCCCGGCAGAACCCGTTGCACCCTTCCCTTATAGATATTTCCGGCAATGTCGGAAGCATCTCCCCGCTCGATGAAAAGCTCAGCGATGTTCCCATCCTCAAGAAGCGCCACTCTTGTTTCATGTTCAACCGCATTTATTATAATTTTTCTATACATAGTTTTTCCTGTATTTACATATCGTTACTATTCAGCTTCGCCCCTTTGAAAAAGAAGTTTCCATGCCATACAGCCCCGCAACCCAATTTTGAAGGGTCAGATTTTTACGATGGCGGCCTGTTTTATCTCTTCTTTGCTCAATTCAAAAATATGTTCAAGAACCTCAAAAGGTCTCACGGTTTTGCCCGGTTCCGCTCTGAGCGTCATCTTTAGTCTGTTGGACGAAAGCATCGTTATCTTTATTACCATCTCTTTTAAGTCAAACTGTCTGGTTTTTCCTTTTCGGTGGGTGCGGGTAATGATAAATTCAGATTTTTTATCAAAAGATGCCATGTCTTCTTTATTAAAGGAACCTTTCTTTTTCGTTACCAAATATGTCGGCGGTGAAAAAGTGTTGCGCAAAGCCTTTATCGGTGCAAGCTGACAGTCTATAATCCGCAGACCTTTAGGAAAATGCTGGTTTAATCCCTCTATAATGGTCTGGGTTTGAATGTTTCCATTTACGAACACATAAAATTTTTCATTCAGGCTCTCCAAACCGATGGGAAGCGGGTCTTCAAAGGATATTACCGGTTTTGGATGAAAACCTTCGGAAAACTTGACCGGTATTCGAGCACGTCGAAAAGCACGGATTATGATTTTAACCAGTTCAAGATGTCCAAAATATTTTGCCTGATCCAGCTTGGAAAATGACACCTTGCATTTTTTGTAAAATGTATCCTTATTTCGGGCTACCGAAATGTTCTTTGGAACCCTGTTTTTATGGTCGGCAAAGACTTTGGGTTCAATAACCTCAAAATCACAAACCCCGCAATGGTTACAATCACCGTTGCGACAGTCCGCCGTGTGTTCACCTTTTGTGGCATTATCCCATTCGTTGATTAAAAAATCTTTTAAAACCATCGTATCGATATGGTCCCAGGGCAACGGCTCGGTAGCACGCCGAACACGGGTAATAAAAAAATCGATATCAAGCCCTTCATCGGAAAAAACTTCTTCCCACAATCGATATTTAAAATGGTCGCTCCATCCGTCAAATTTACATCCTTTTTTATATGCAGCAAGCAATAGACGGCTAAGACGCCGGTCGCCCCGTGCCCAAACCCCTTCGATCAAACTGACTTCGGGGTTCTGCCATTTAAATTGAACTCCCGGTATTTTTAGTTGTTTCTTCAAAATGTAAATTTTCTGTTTCGATTCAGCCAAACCAATCTGGGAAGACCACTGAAACGGCGTATGGGACTTTGGAATAAACGTTGCCACACTTACATTGATCTTGGCTTTGCGTCTGTTGGGTAAGCGGATATTTTTTATTTTTTTCACAAGATCAACGATGGCCTGCAGGTCGTCGTCAGTTTCGGTTGGAAGACCGATCATAAAATAGAGCTTAACCACCTGCCAGCCCAGATAAAATGCATCTTTAACGGTTTCTATAATATCTTTTTCAGTAATATTTTTATTGATAACATCGCGAAGCCGCTGGCTTCCGGCTTCCGGTGCTAACGTAAAGCCTGTTTTTCTGACTTTTTTTACAAGATTCATAAGTTCCGGCGGTAATGTATCGGCCCTCAGAGATGGAAAGGAAACCGCAATCCGCTGCGATGCATACCGTGACGTGAGATTTTCCATTAGCGGTATAAGACAACTATAATCCCCCGTACTTAAAGATAAAAGCGAGATATCCTCGTAGCCTGTTGAAGCCACCGAAAAATCTGACAGAGAGAGCAGGGTCTCTGGCGAGCGTTCACGAACCGGTCGATATATCATCCCGGCCTGGCAAAAGCGGCAACCCCTGGTGCAGCCCCTGGATATTTCTAGCCGAAGCCTATCATGAACCGGTTTTCCGTAAGGAACTACCGGTGCATGGGGAAACTGCGCCTTGTCAAGATCATCAACAATTGCTCGTTTAATCGTATGATAATCTTGAAATTTAGGAACAAGGGTCTGGAAACCATGACGGTCAAATTTAGGCGAAAAAAATCCAGGAATATACACCCCTTCTATCTTGGACCATCTTTTCAAAAGGGTGTCTTTATCACCCTTTCCTTCCGATTCCCATTCAAGCCAGGTTCGGGACATTTTCATAATTACATTTTCGCCGTCTCCCACAACCATGGCGTCAAAAAAATCCGCCATCGGTTCAGGGTTACACGTACAAGGACCGCCGGCGATAATCAACGGGTAAGAATTATTTCGTTGTCGAGAAAAAAACGGTATGTTGGCCAGTTCTAATACGGTAAGGATATTGGTAAAGTTCAGCTCGTAGAGAAGGCTGAAGCCGATAATATCAAATTGATCGAGCGGTTTTTTAGATTCCAGTGACGGAATGGGAGTTCCTGATGACCTGAGGTATGCTTCCATATCGAGTGCAGGAGCAAAAACCCTTTCAGCGGCGATCTCTGGGTGGCTGTTCAGAATATTGTAAAGTATCTGAATCCCAAAATGGGATGTCCCGATCTCGTAAAGATCTGGAAAAACAAGAGCAAAACTGAGTTTTACCCGGTTTTGATCCTTTTTGACGGTATTTATCTCCGAGCCTAAATATCGGCTGGGTTGCTCTATTAGTGGCAAGATATCTTGAATGGTTGTAATGCTCATGATATAGATCTTCTAGGGTTTCGTGCCCCTTCAAGTGACTCTGGGAAAAAGTGGAACAAACCCAGGTTAATTTTTCATCTTATTATACCGGAACATAAAATGCCAGAAATAAAACCCAAAAACAATAACAAACTCGTAATTTCAGTAGTTTCCATTATTATCTTGTTTATCGCACTTGTTTTTAAAGCGCCGGACAACCTTGGCGCTGAAAACCTGCGTGAAAGCGCAATTGTAAAAGCGGTTCAAAAAATCGGTCCTGTGGTGGTAAACATAAGCTCCGAATTCCAGGTTCGCAAGCGTATAAATCCATTTTATGGATTTGGCATGGATCCGTCTTTTGAATCTTTTTTCAGAGATTTTTTTGATCCAGGGTTTGAACAAAGATATAAACGAACCAGTCTGGGATCCGGAGTTATTATTGATGGTAAAAGGGGGTTTATCCTAACCAACAAACATGTCATCGTAAAAGGTTCGACCATTACCGTAGGTCTGAAAGATGGACGTGAATTCACAGCACAGATTGTGGGTGCAGATCCCGATTCTGATCTGGCGGTTCTGCGTATTTCCGCCAAGAAAGTTCTGCCGGCGATTGAAATGGGAGACTCCGATAACCTGATGATCGGCGAAACGGTTATCGCCATTGGCAACCCTTTTGGTTTTTCCAATACGGTAACCACCGGTGTTATCAGTGCCAAAAACCGAAGTATACGGACTGACGACATGGTGTATCATGATTTTGTCCAAACCGACGCCTCTATTAATCCGGGTAACAGTGGTGGGCCGCTCCTCAATATAAATGGAGAGCTCATCGGTATAAACACCGCTATATTTGCCAAAGCCCAAGGTATTGGTTTTGCCATACCCATTAACAAAGCCAAAAGGATTGTTGCTGACCTTATAAGATACGGAGAGGTTATACCGGCATGGATCGGTATTACTATACAGAATCTGGATACAGATCTGGCCAACTATTTGAAAGCACCAACCATCAAAGGCGTTCTGGTGAAAAAAGTTGAAAATGCCGGGCCTGCCTTTAATTTCGGTGTTCGAGAGGGTGATATTATTGTATCCATAGGGTCACGAAACATCCACTCTAAAACGGATTTTGAGAGGTCCATGAGCAGTTTTCCAGCCGGAGAAACTGTCGACATAACCATACTAAGAAATGGTAAAATCGAATCTTTTTCTGTAAAATCATCGGTATTCCCGAAAGAATTGGCTTTGGAATTGGCCAATAGCCTTCTGGGAATTTCCGTAGACAATCTATCTGCTAAAAACCGGAAAATCTTTAAAACTTACGCGAAAGAGGGGGTTGTGATTTCAGATCTCAATCGTCAATCTTATCTGGCGCGTATCGGCGTCAGGCCTGGAGATGTGATTCGACAACTAGATGATATGTCCGTTAAAAATATCGACGATTTTAAAAAGGCAATCATAAAAAACCGTCAAAAAAAGTCGCTGGTGATGGTTTTGCAGCGCGAAGATCAGCTATATAATATAACGGTAAAACCCTAGCATTTTTAAATTATTAACGAGGTTTGACACTGGAGATTTATTATGAAACGGACAAAAATATTTGAATTATTAAAATCAGACCGCCCAATTGATGAAGTTCTTGTAAAGGGGTGGGTTAGAACCAAACGTGATTCAAAAGATTTTTCTTTTATCGAGGTTAACGATGGATCTTGCCTAAAAAACATACAGATCATCGTTGACAACACCATAGACCATTACAAAGACATCATCAGGATTTCCACCGGCTCGGCGGTTGCAGTCCGTGGAAAACTGGAAGAATCTAAAGGTCCTGGACAGAAATGGGAAGTGGGTGCGGAAAGTGTGGAAATTTTAAATATTGCTCCCGAAAATTATCCGTTACAGAAAAAACGTCACACAGATGAATTTTTAAGAAACATCGCGCATTTAAGACCACGGACCAACAAATATGGCGCTGCATTTCGGATAAGATCCGAGTTGTCATATGCCATTCATACATTCTTTAGAGACAAGGGGTTTAGATATATCCATTCACCGATCATAACCGGTTCTGATTGCGAAGGCGCGGGAGAGCTGTTTCGTATAACAACTATAGATCCGGATGATCCGCCCCGAAAAGAAGGGAAAATCGATTATTCCAAAGATTTTTTTGGTAAAGAAGCAAATTTAACGGTGTCCGGCCAGTTATCCGCCGAGATGTTCGCCCTTGCCTTGGGAGATGTTTATACCTTTGGTCCCACTTTTCGTGCCGAAAATTCACATACTCGTCGACATGTTGCCGAATTTTGGATGGTTGAACCGGAAATGGCGTTCTGTGATCTGGAGGGTAACATGGATCTTGCAGAAGAGATGATAAAACATTTAACATCTTTTATGCTCGAAGAATGCAAAGAGGATATAGAACTCTTTGCAAAATTTGTGGATAAAACGCTGATAAAAACGTTAAATAACGTGGCCACCTCGGATTTTAAACGCCTAACATATTCTTCAGCTGTAGAAATATTAAAAAATTCCGGGAAAAAATTTAAATACGATATCGATTTTGGAAAAGATCTGCAAACCGAACACGAACGTTATCTAACAGAAGATTACTTTAAGAAACCTTTAATTGTCTTTAATTACCCAAAAAAAATAAAACCTTTTTATATGCGGTTGAATGATGACCATCAGACGGTGTCGGCGATGGATGTTCTTGTGCCGCGAATTGGAGAAATCATCGGCGGAAGCCAGCGTGAAGAACGGTTGGAGGTTCTTGAAAACCGGATGGATGAAATGGGAATACTAAAAGAAAACTACTGGTGGTATTTAGATTCTCGGCGTTTTGGATCTGTTGAACACAGTGGCTTTGGTCTCGGGTTCGAACGGTTGATTATGTTAATGACAGGAATCAGAAACATCAGGGACGTTATTCCTTTCCCAAGAACGCCCAACACCATAGAATTCTGATTTAAGATTATGGCAGTGATTTTAACCCTTTAAACATCTTAATTTCGCCAACTGCTCAGCATAGCCGTACAGATGAAGCCCTTTGCTTTCAACGATCATCTCACCATCTTTTACACCAAGCTCTGCTGCCATGTAATCTTTAAGATTTTGGATCCCAGCCAGATTTGCCGGCATCCCACCCCAAAGATCCCATGAACGAAAATAGACAATAAAATGGAGGGTTTTATCCTGTATTCGCGTATCGATTGAACGCAAACACGGCGGGTCCAGCAGTGTAAGATCTGTTGGGTGGGCCACCTGAAGCACCATCTGGTTGTTGCGGCTGCCATGCTGCCGATAGGTCTGAATGATCCACTCGATTTGATTTAGGTAGATTTTTCCGTCTTCTTCAAAAAGCGCTTTGCCGTCGATCTGCCGTTTGTCGATAATTTCCGCGTTGCCCGCTTCCCACCATGTCAGTTTATCCCCGGTAAGCGGCGCTCGGGTTAATCGTTCACCATAAGTATATGATTCTCCCGTTTCTTTTTGGCCGGTCATCAGATACTCAATGTACGATCTCTCATAGCCTTCACCGCCATAAATATAGGCTTCTTCCACAGGATTTGGAATCCCGCAGGATGCAGGTATATCGGGTAAGAGCGGTTGGGTTCCGGGATGCTGAACGTGCCCGATAAAATAATCATATTCGAGTCTTGTCTGGCCGGCGTAACTTCCTCGATCTATTTTAAACCGCCGGCCGCGGTCAAGAATATCATGAACTGCCTGAAACCAGAGATCTGGCAAATCCCTTGCTTGAACCTTGTGAATATCCATATTTATTGCCTAATATCGGTTAATTGGATGTTTAATGGGAAATGTGTTCGCTGTTGCGGTTTGGTGGAAATTTTTCTATTAATTGCCTATATATCAAGCACGTTCACCTCAAGGGCATTGCTGGTGATAAATGCTCTTCTGGGTTCGACGGCCTCACCCATGAGAACGGTAAAAATTTCATCGGTTTCAACCACATCTTCTATCTTTACCTGCAAGAGGGTTCTCTTGTCCGGATTCATTGTGGTTTCCCAGAGCTGGTTTGGATTCATTTCACCCAGACCTTTGTATCTCTGAATGCCGAGGCCCTTTTTCCCTTCCTCCATAAAAAAAGAAAGAAGGTTTTTTTTATCATCGATGGGAATGGAATTATTCTCGTCATTCTTGTTAAAAACAAGAAACGGGGGGTTATCGTACTTGAAGATATTTTTACTTAGGAGTAGACTTTTCTGGAAATCTCCGGAATAAATAAGGCTTCTGCCGATTTTTATGGGTTTCACCTTTATGTTTGGCATTTTTTCCGACAATCGTCCCTTTTTGCCAAATAATGGCGTAACTGTCGTTTCATAAACATCCCGTTCCGAATTCCATGTTAATTCACCAACATGATAATCTTTTTCCATAAGCATTTTTTTTAACAGCGTCATTTTTTGTTGATTTTGTAGAAATTTTTTACTTTCAACCCCCGCTTTAATTAACAATTCGACAAGATCGCCGTTAATTCCTTGCTTTTTTAATCTCGAAATTATTAAAAAATATTCAGAAAGATTTGCCATGAAAAGATAGAGATTGTGTTCGGATAGTATCTTTTCTTCTTCTCCAAACTTTATATTTTTTTTATTGCATGCTCTTTTTAAAATGTGATCATTTAATAGATTTTCATTTTTTAAATAAATTTCATTCTTTCCTTTGCCGACTTTAAATAGGGGGGGTTGAGCAATGTATAGATACCCTTTTTCGACCATCTCGGGCATGTGTCTGTAAAAGAAGGTTAATAGAAGCGTTCGAATGTGAGATCCGTCAACATCAGCATCTGTCATGATAATTGTTTTGTGATACCTTATTTTTTCAATATCGTATTCTTCTTCTCCCACTCCGGTTCCCAACGCCGTAATGATATTTTTAATCTCTTCGCTTCGGAGAATTTTATCAAATCTAGCCTTCTCAACATTTAATATTTTCCCTTTTAATGGCAATATTGCCTGAAATTTTCTATCTCTACCTTGTTTGGCACTGCCCCCGGCAGAATCACCTTCCACGATAAAAATTTCTCTGTCGGAAGGATCTGAAACCTGGCATTCGGCAAGCTTGCCAGGAAGTGTTGAATCGATAAGAGCACCCTGTTTTCTTGCGATATCCCGTGCTCTTTTTGCTGCATCCCTGGCCCTGGAAGCATCCACAGCTTTAGCAACTATCTTTTTGGCAACGGATGGATTCTCCTCAAGAAACATACTTAATTTCTCG
>JAFCZV010000374.1 GCA_019314155.1 Deltaproteobacteria bacterium | reverse complement strand
AACTGCAAAAAACAAGCTGACAATACTTGAAAATCAAATTTCAGAAGGAGACATATTACTCAATAGAGGTTGGGAAGAACCATTAACTATGGAAGAGGCCAAAGTTCGGCTTGCGTATTCCAAAACCCGATATACTGAAAAGCATCCGGATGTGATCCGTTATAAAAAAATGATAACTGAGATGAAGAAAAAGAATAAAAATGATGAAAAAGACACTTCAGATGGGGCGCAGTATATTCCCATTAATTTAAGAATACAAAAACAACAGTATAAAGCAGAGATAGAGACATACATGGCGGATATTTCTAACTTAACGTCAAAAATGCGCGATTATCAGAAACGAGTTGAGGATACACCCAGAAAAGAACAGGAACTCTTAATCGTAGAAAGAGATTATAACAACCTAAAAAACACATATAATGAACTTTTATCCAGAAAACTGGAAGCAGAGATTTCCCTTAACATGGAGAAAAAGCAAAAAGGGGAACAGTTTCAAATCATCGATCCTGCCGCGCTGCCGCAAAAGCCCATATCTCCAAATATGAAAGTGCTGTTTATATTGACCTTGGCAGCCGGCCTGAATATCGGACTCGGGTTAATCTTCTTACTGGAGTATCTAAATACATCTTTCAGGAATCCTGAAGATGTTGAGTCTTATCTTGATTTCTCCGTCCTTGCCACGCTTCCGATCGTATACCATGAGAAAGATAAAAGAAGGCAAAAACTTGATCTGGCTTTCAGTATTTTTTCAGTCATGCTCTCTTGTGTCCTCTTGATCGTGTTTGCAGTCTTATCTCTTAAGGGTGTGGATCAGACCATGGAGCTTCTTAATCGCTTCATTACAACCTAGTGCAAGATTTTTTTTAAGTAATGGGAACCGCGTTTTATAGAATCGCGAAACGATTGAATGAGGTTAATTAAATGGGTAAAATTTTCGATGCATTAGAAAATCAAAGAAACGAGATAGCACTTCATTGGCCACCAATAAAACTTTCGGAACGGTTTCAAAAGATCAAACCGAGAAACAAGAGGCTTCTTTTGATCGAGACGAAATACGGAATAAAAGCAATACTGGTGCTGCTTTTTTACGCAAAGAAATCGATAAAGGGGAATATTCTCAGCGTGAAAGTCATGTCATTCCTATTGATAAAACTGAAGTATCATATGACGAGAATAAAATTGATCAAAATCGAACAGTTTAAAATCTTAAGAACGAATCTTTTATTTCCTTCTTCAGGAAGATCGCCCCGGTCAATAATGGTAACCAGTGCTGTTCCGGATGAAGGAAAATCTTTTGTGTCTGCAAACCTTGCGATAAGCATCGCTCAGAGCATTCAAGAATATGTTCTGCTCATTGATTGTGATATTCGCGTGCCTTCTATTCATAGACAATTCGGGTTTGGGGATGTTCCCGGACTAAGTGATCACCTTACCAAAGGCGTACCTCTTCCCTCTTTGATTTTCAGGACACCGGTCAATAAGTTGAGCATTCTGCCAGGAGGTAAACCTCCTCACAATCCGTCGGAGTTATTGTCTTCTCAAATGATGTCTAAACTTCTTCAAGAAGTAAAACACAGATACAGCGACCGTTATATTGTTATAGATTCTCCACCGCCAAAACTGACAGCTGAAACAGCTGCATTATCAAGGCAGGTTGACGGGGTACTTTTGGTCGTTGAGTGCGGAACTACACCGCGTAAAATGGTGTCAGACCTAATAGAGATCATTGGGAAAGAGAAAATATTAGGTATTATACTCAATAAACTCGACACTCAATTTGCGAGCTATTACGGATTAGGGAAATACAAAAGATATGGCAAATATTTTACAACCTAATTGAGCCAAAATAACGATTAATTATGCTTAGAATTTTCAAACAATATTATCCAATACGAAATATATTTTTCTTTATTGGCGAAGGAGCCGTCATCTTTTTTTCCATCCTTTTTGCCTCCTGGATAATTATTGAGTTTGGATCATTTCCAGCCGATCGATGGATATACTTTAAAATACTGTTGATTACCATAGTCAGCCAATTATGCCTGTATTATAATGAACTTTATGATTTGACAATTACGAGCAGTCTTATCGAACTTGGCATACGTTTAATACAAGCTCTTGGTGTCGCCGCCATAATACTCGCGGGCATCTATGTTGTCTTCCCGGAAACAATTGTCGAACCTGGAATTTTCGCAATAAGCATTGTTTTTGTTATCCTCTTTATTGTGTCTTGGCGTTTTTGCTATAGTCTGATCTTAACCCGAGGCATATTTGACCAGAAGATCATTCTTCTTGGGTCAGATGATTTGTCGAAGAAAATAATAGATGAAATAAATCATAAAAAAGACAGCGGATATAAGGTGGAAGTAAATATTGAGGAATATCCACAAAACAACGCGTCTGAATTTAAAAAAAATATACCGTCATCGGCTTATAAAAAAGACTATAGCGGCCTTTGTGAATTGGCGGAAGAACTAAGCATCAGTAAAATTATTGTAGCACTGAAGGAGAGGAGGGGAGCATTGCCCACCAAGGAGCTCGTAAAATGCCGCGTGAGTGGTATAGAAATCATCGATGGAACGACCTTCTATGAGATGCTAACAGGCAAACTCTCTGTCGATCAGACTAATCCCGCTTCGATCATATTTTCAGAAGGTTTCTACAAATCAACCACAAAGCGTTTCATAAAGCGCGCCATAGACCTGATTTCATCCGTTTTCATGATCGTTTTCCTTTCGCCGTTAATTATAGTAATTGCCATTTTAATTAAGATCGATTCAACAGGGCCTGTTCTTTTTTCCCAGGAAAGAGTGGGGAAAAATAGAAAAAATTACATGGTGTATAAATTTCGTTCAATGGTTGAAGATGCAGAAAAACAAAGCGGACCGGTATGGGCTGAGGATAATGATAAAAGAATAACACGGGCTGGAAGATTTATTCGCAGCTGGCGTCTTGATGAGATTCCTCAGCTGTGGAATGTTTTAAAAGGTGACATGAGCCTGGTGGGCCCTCGGCCGGAGCGCGAATTTTTTGTTAAAAAACTTGAAGATATTATCCCTTATTTTGGCCAACGTTTTTCAGTAAAGCCTGGTATTACAGGTTGGGCTCAGGTGTGTTACAGATATGGCGCATCTGTGGAAGATGCCGTTGAAAAACTCAACTACGATCTTTTCTACATTAAAAACATGTCCATTTTCATGGACTTGATGATCCTCCTGCGAACCATAAAAATCGTACTTTTCGGGAAAGGCGCAAGATAGAACGTTTTGGGACACAGATTTACACGGATGTGCACAGATAATAAAATTATTTCCTTTTTTGGGACACAGATGAACGCAGATGCACACAGAAAATTTAAAAATAAATCATCGTAAATCAGTGCCCTAATCTAATTTTAAATACGAAGTTTATAAAACGATTTGGATGTATTAACAATTAGTTAATGTACATTTTCCGATGTAATTGACAAGGCGGAGCCATAGGATGCGAGACTTTTGATTGGTACATGGATAAGAATTGAAAATTCGAAATTGGACACGGATGAACACAGATTATAAAGATTCTAAATATAAAGAGTTAACAGAAAAGATAATTGGAATCTTTTATAAAGTTTATAGTAGATACTGAATTTCGACCCTAAGCCAGAAATTAAACGTAAAGTGTTTGATAATTTAAGAAAATAATAATCTGTGTTAATCTGTGAAAATCTGTGTCCAATTATAAAAAAATGAAATTTAAATTTAACAAAGTATTGATTACCGGCGGGGCAGGGTTTATCGGATCTCACCTTGTTGATGAATTACTATTAACGGGGTGTAATGTGACAGTGCTCGACAACCTTTTAACAGGAAATCTTTCCAATCTGGACCATATCAAGGATCATATCAAATTTTATCAAGGAGATATACGGGATCGGGAAATTCTAAATAAAGTTGCTAAAAACTGTGACATAATATTTCACCAAGCAGCGATAGTTTCCGTTCCCTCAACCGTGGACGATCCTATTGAATCCGCAATGGTAAACGAGTTAGGCACCCTCTTTGTGCTTGAAGCAGCCAGAAAAAATAACGTAAAGAAAGTTGTTCTTGCCAGTTCATGTGCAGTTTATGGCGATGATCCGGATATCCCGAAGCATGAGAACATGAAC
>JAFCZV010000048.1 GCA_019314155.1 Deltaproteobacteria bacterium | reverse complement strand
GGAGCCCAGATGTAATGTCAACTTCCACTTCCACCAGAAACGCATCAATTCCAATAACAGCGCTACTTAAAACCTTTGCAAGCACGATTCCTCCTTTTTTTAATTCCAAAAATTTTCGTGGAGCGAGTAAAAGAGATCTTCTGCAAAATTGTGAAGTTTTAGTAACATTAAAATTATTCTTGTAAAACAAGAATAATTTATATTAATGATTACTATCGGAGTGAATTTTAAAATTTTACCTTGATTTTTGCTATTTAGTATTTATTTTTCGAAACCTTAGCAAAATATGCGTATTGATTCAAGTGAAACTCCCCGCCTTAAACGGCGGGGCATTCTGCGGGGATTACATAAATCTTTAAGTGTAAAAAGCTTATATTCCATGTATTTTAAACAAAGAACGATTGCAGCGCCGGTGAACTGCTCGGGTGTTGGTGTCCATTCGGGGAAGAAAGTGAACCTGACCATTAAGCCGGCACCGTGCAATCATGGTATTAAATTCATCCGAACAGACCTTCCGGATTGCCCGGGAATATCCGCCCATTTTAATATGGTTGTGGATACAAGCCTGGCAACTGTTATCGGGTATGAGGGCTTTATTGTTTCAACAATAGAGCATCTTATGGCCAGTTTTGCCGGCCTTGCCATCGACAATGCCCTGGTGGAAATCGATGCGTATGAGATGCCGATAATGGACGGCAGCGCCGGTCCTTTTACTTCATTGATAAAATCAGCAGGGATAGAGAATCAAGACGCGCCAAAATGTTTTTTTGTGGTCAAAGAGCCGATCGAGATTAAAAAAGACGGAAAAATGGTCGGTATATATCCACATCCGAATTATAAGATAACCTGTACCATCGAATATGATCACCCCCTAATAAAAAAGCAGTCCTATTCCGTGGACATTTCGGATCATGTTTTTGAACGTGAAATAAGTCGAGCCAGAACTTTTGGTTTTGTGCATGAATACGAATATCTAAAACGTTACGGTCTGGCCCGTGGCGTTTCCCTGGAAAATGTGATCGCCATTGACACTGAGGATGTGCTCAATGATGAGGGCTTGCGGTATAAAGATGAGTTTGTGAGACATAAAATTCTCGATTGCATCGGTGATTTTTCACTTCTGGGTATGCCTATTTTAGGTCATGTGGTCGCCAGCAAATCCGGTCATGCCTTTAACCATGTTTTTCTTAAAAAATTCTTTGCCCAAAAAGAATCGTGGGAAACCCTTATAATCAACAATCTAAACGAATTGCCTTCCATCCAATCAAAATCACTTGCCATTTAAGAAGGTATCCGCTATTAATCAATTTTAGTATCCTTTGGAGATAATTGCTAAAATTTCGCTCCTTAATCCAAGGCATTGAGACTTGCATGTTTGGGGAACCTAATTTGAGCAATTATCGAATTTGCCGATCGTAAGATCCCGCACAAGCGGGGAGATGCAAGGCATGCCGCTTTATCGGGTATTGATTTGGGAATATTAATGCCCGCTTTTATATCTGTTACGCATAGAAATACAAAATTATAACCATGTCATTCATGAACCGAAAAACACTCGCCCTGCTCCTCGCCATCGTCTTTTTTGTTCAGAATTTGGTCTTTGCCCAAGATGCCAGGTTGACAAATATAATCGTTACAAATACAGAGGACGACCTTCTTGTTTATCTGAATGTCGAAGGTGCCTTTAGAGAAAAAATGAAAAAGGCCATCTTAAGTGGTGTTCCGACGAGCTTTTCATTTTTTGTCAGTCTTTATCAAGTCCGCAATCTACGGTTCGACAAAAAGATAACAGATATAATGGTTACCAATACCGTCAAATACGACAATCTTAAAGAGGAGTTTACCATAAAACGCTCCTGGGAAAAAAGCGGCCCCCTGGTTTTGCGATCCTTCGATGAGGTCAAGAAGTTAATGACTGAAATCGACAGCCTGAAAATTGTCTCGGTCGAACAGCTTGAAAAAAATCAACTTTATCAATTAAGAGCCAAAGCCAAACTCGACAAAGTAACCCTTCCTTATTATTTACATTATGTCCTCTTTTTTGTTTCTCTTTGGGATTTTGAAACTGATTGGTATACCATAGATTTTACCTACTAAGACAATCGGTTATTATGAGCAACAACAGACATAAAAAGTCAACATCCTATATCTCGGAAGAAGAGCGGAACAGGCGAAAGCGCGAAGTTATTATCAGTGTTGTGATCGTTGCTGTAATTGCGCTTTTGACTTTTGCCGAGAACAGGATCATGCACTTTGGCGCCGGTATCCCCGTTTCCAATACCATTCTGATGTTTATTCTGATAAACATTAATTTACTCTTGCTCATTTTGCTGATCTTTCTTGTTTTCAGAAATCTGGTAAAGCTGCTTTATGACAGAAAACGAAAGGTGATGGGGGCAAAGCTTCGAACAAAACTCGTTATGGCTTTTATCACGCTTTCACTGTTGCCCACCACCATTCTTTTTTTCTTTTCCATAAATTTTATTACAACCAGCATCGAGTTCTGGTTTAACGTTCCTGTAGAGCAGGCCCTTGAGAATTCATTGCGTGTGGGACGAAGTTTGTATTGGCATGCTGAAGAGACCAGCAGCTTCTTTATGGAAAGAATGTCGTATCAGATAGAAACGAAAAAGCTTTTAGATCCCAAAAACAGAAAAGCCCTTTTCCGCTATATACAAATCGTCCAGCGTGAGTTTAATTTTAATGCGGTAGAAATTTATTCAGCGGATGCGGATCGTCTTACATTTGCCCTTGCCCCGGAACTGGAAGATAAGCCCTTTGCCGTGATTTCCTCCGACGATTTCAAAAAAAATATGCCGCTGAATAGTGTCAGGACCGTTTCCGAAAGGATATCCTCCGGTGAGCTAATCAGAACTATCGGAACCATCCCCTTTGGCGTAACGCCTCAAGATGCAAAGGCCTTTGTAGCGCTTGCCAATCTGATGCCACCGGATCTCGCAGAAAACATGACATCAATTTCAAGAGGTTTTGAAGAATACCAGCAGATAAAACTTCTTAAAAAACCGATTCAGATTACCTACTACATAACCCTCTCCATCGTGGCGCTACTGGTGGTGTTTTGTGCGGTATGGTTCGGCTTCTATCTTGCTAAAACAATAACCATTCCCATAAGAGAGCTTGCTGAAGGAACCCGTAAGGTGGCCGAAGGAGATTTGAGTTTCACCATCGGGATGGTAGCAGATGATGAAATCGGGAGTCTTGTCAACTCTTTTAACAAAATGACCAAAGATTTGCGAATCGGCAGAGATCAACTTGAGCTTTCTGCCCGTCTGCTTCGAGAGCAGAACGTTGAGATCGAAAAAAGACGACAATACATGGAGATCGTACTAAAGAACGTGTCAGCCGGTGTTATAACGCTGGACGCCGGCGGTTTCATTTCAACGATTAACAAATCGGCTGAAAAAATGCTGAATCTCAAATCTGAAGATATTATCAAGAAAAGTTATAAAAAAATTCTAAGTGGAGAGATGCTGGGTCTTGCTGAAGAAGTTATGGAGCAACTGAAAACGTCACGAAATGATGCGGTTAGATTGCCGTTAAAGCTTACAATAGACGGACGTCCAATGAGTTTTTTGATGCATATAAACGCCCTTAAAGACGACGTCGGACAGCATATGGGTATCGTGATGGTGTTTGATGACCTGACGGAGCTTGAAAAGGCTCAACGCATGGCCGCCTGGCGCGAGGTTGCAAGAAGGATTGCTCATGAAGTTAAGAATCCATTAACCCCGATATCGCTTTCAGCCCAACGCCTTAAACGAAAGTATTCGGATCAGCTCAACCAGCCGGTTTTTGATGAGTGTACGCAGACCATTACGGATCATGTGGAACTCATACGGAATCTTGTGGACGAATTTTCTTTGTTTGCAAGATTCCCCACGGCAAATCCAAAGCCCTGTGATTTACCGCCAATCATTGAAGAGACACTGGCATTATACAAAGAGGGGCATAAGAATATCAATTTTAATTTCAAAATTACAGAGGATATTCCCCGCCTCAACCTTGACCGTCAGCAAATAAAGCAGGCGATGATCAATCTTGTCGATAATGCCATCGGCTCCATAAGGAATGAAGGCAATATTTTAATAACACTCGCCCATGATCCAATTCTGAAAATCGTTCGATTAGAAGTTGCTGACGATGGGGCGGGCATTTCCGATATCGACAAGACACGCCTTTTTGAGCCGTATTTTTCAACCAAAAAAGCCGGGATGGGTTTAGGACTTACCATCGTAAGCAGTATTGTTACGGATCATAACGGAATGATACGTGTTCAGGACAACAAGCCCAAGGGCGCCAAATTTGTTATCGATTTGCCGGCGAATTAACAACCAAGGAGTTAAGAATATGTTTCCTTCTATTTTAATTGTAGATGACGAGCCTTCCATACTTCAGTCTTTAGGTGGGCTCCTTTCAGATGAAGGCTTTGGGGTCGCAACTGCCGCCAATGGGTATGAGGCGTTGAAGATCGTTGATACCGAATCGCCGGATCTCGTGTTGCTCGATATTTGGATGCCGGGTATCGATGGTATTGAAACATTAAAGGAAATAAAGAAGGACAATCCGCACATACAGGTCATCATCATATCCGGACACGGAAACATAGAAACCGCTGTAAAAGCCACAAAACTTGGTGCATTCGACTTGATCGAAAAACCACTTTCCATCGACAAAGTCATTGTGTCGATCAATAACGCCTTAAATTTCAGACGGCTGGAAGAAGAAAACAGATATCTGCGCAAAAAGACTTTAGAAAAAAACTCAATTACCGGAAACAGCCCCCCCATTGTCGCATTGAAAAAACAGATCGCCGTTTCAGCACCGACAGGGGCATGGATATTGATCACAGGGGAGAATGGAACCGGCAAGGAACTGGTTGCACGCTCCATACACCAGCTCAGCCCCAGGGCAGAGTATCCCCTAATTGATGTTCACTGTGCTGCAATTCCGGAAGAACTCATTGAAAGTGAGCTGTTTGGCCAAGAAAAGGGCGCGTTTTCCAGCGCTATCGGAAAAAAGATCGGCAAATTCGAACTGGCCAATAAAGGCACGATTTTTTTTGATGAGATTGGTGACATGAGTTTAAAGACTCAGTCAAAGATTCTTCGGGTTCTACAAGAACAGCAGTTTCAGCGGGTAGGTAGCAGCAGAACATTGAGTGTCGACGTTCGGGTCATTGCATCAACCAATAAAGATCTTGAAAAAGAGATCGAAAAGGGTACTTTCAGAGAAGATATTTACTACAGGCTGAATGTAATCCCCATAGAGGTGCCGCCGTTAAGGAATCGTTTTGAGGATATTCCCCAGTTGGTGGAAATATTTTTAAATGAATGTGTCCGACAGAATAAGAGTAAAAAGAAGGAGATAACCCAGGAAGCGCTTGATCTGTTATGCAAATATTCATGGCCTGGAAATGTCAGGGAATTGAAAAATTTGGTTGAGCGTCTGGCCATTATGGTTGAAAAAGAAGTTATCGATGAAGCAGAGATCCCTGAGCCCTATAACCCAAATTCAAGCGACGGGACGGCATCGATTGAAGCACAGCTTTTTTTGAGCGATTCTTTAAAAGACGCCAAAAAGACTTTTGAAAGAGAATTTATAAAAAGAAAGCTTATGCAAAACAATAACAACATCACCAAAACTGCTAAATCCATCGGGGTTGAGAAGAGTTCTTTGAAAAAAAGGCTCAAAAGCCTGAAACTATCCGTGAAACAGGAGACAAAAGGCTGAGCATACGAAAGAGATATGGGATTGAGAATCATCGGCGGCGCATTGAAAAGAAAGAAGCTGTACTCGGTCCGAGGTAAAACAATCCGGCCCACGGCTGACCGAACGCGAGAATCGATGTTTAATATCCTTTCCCATCGAGTTCCCGGGACGGATGTTCTGGACCTGTTTGCCGGAACAGGGGCTTTAGGTATCGAGGCCCTGAGCCGCGGGGCTGAATCAGCGGTATTTGTAGACAGCAGAAGAAGATCTTTATCGGTTATACAGCGCAATGTCGAATCGTGCGCGCTGAATGATCGGGCCAATATCATTAAATGGAATATTGAAAAGAATTTAAATTGCTTAAAAGCGATGAGAACGGGCTTTGGTCTTGTATTTATAGACCCTCCTTACAACCAAAATTTGGTAAAACCGGCCCTTTTTAATTTGGATCAAAGCAAATCTTTGAAAAATGGGTCCTGTATCGTTGTTGAGCACGCTTCTTTGGAACCTATTCCGACAGATCTTTTAGCATTTGAGCTTTCAGATCAGAGACGATACGGGAAAACGCTTGTTTCATTCTTAAATTATGTGATATGAGAAATTTTTTAAAAAATCGTCTTGCTAATAATATTTAGTTGGCACTTAACAAACAGCCCCCGGTTTACGCTTATGTACAGTTGGGGCTACACATCACACTGGAGAAGGAAGATAATAGATGCAAAAAATTGCCATATATCCGGGGTCCTTCGATCCTGTTACAAACGGTCATATTGATATTGCGCAAAGAGGACTCAGACTCTTTGACAAAATTATTGTCGCCATATTGAGCAACCCGGTAAAAAATTTTCTCTTTACAGTCGAAGAACGGATAGAGATGTTGGAGTCAAGCTTTGAAGAATATCCCAATATTAAAGTGGAAAAGTTTGACGGGCTCCTTGTGGATTATGCGGCCAGGAAAGATTCGACTGCCATACTGCGGGGGATGCGCGCTGTCTCTGATTTTGAATATGAATTTCAGCTAGCGCTCATGAACCGGAAGCTGAACAGAGAGGTTCAGTCCGTCTTCCTGATGACAAGCCTGCGATGGATCTTCACCAGCTCGTCTATAATAAAGGAGGCTGCAAAGTTTGGCGGAGATATTAAAGACATGGTGCCGCCCATTGTCAACGAGAAATTGAAGAAAAAGTTCAAACGAACTTCATAAATAACATCACTCAAAAAAAACTTCCTTGTCCGGCAACTCGATTTCCTTTGGGAAATTATCAAAGGGAAAGGGTTTTTCATTTTCATTCAAAGTAACATACCGGAGAACCCTGTACGCATAAACAGATACCTTGTTTGAAAAATTTCTGATTGGATTATTGTAAGTTTTTGAAATAAGCAAGTAACCATATTGAAATATAACAGAAACCTGAATGATAATTTTAATAATCTCAAATACAATCAGAAAAAGTATGGTATAAAGTAAACGGATTGCAATCTTTTTACGTGAAAATGGCTTGGAATTCATTCATTCTCCTCTCTAAATATGCAGTAAAAAGTTTTATCAGGGTTTAAATTTTCGGGTTTTGTAAAATCATTTTATATCAGAATATACTTAAGAGTTCATTACTTATCCGACATCGAGCAAATCCCCTTCATTGGCGCACACCCCATTGTGATGATTCTGTCACAGATTCTTATCAAATCTTCCGCCAGTTTTTTTTCTCATTGAGTAAGTTCGGAATCAGCGAATGTATTGCCGTAATAGGCATTGACGATCTGTGTCGAAGTGGTGTCTCGGTTAACGTTCATTTGGCGTTTAATCCGGCTCTATCATATAAATCAAAGAAATGATGTGTGGGGCCATGGCCCTGCCCAATGGATAGCGAATGTTCGATGGCACCGGTGATATAGACCTTGGAAAGGGTTGCGGCTTCAAAAAAATTTTTACCCAATGCCATATTGGCTGCAATGGCCGAAGAAAATGTGCATCCCGTGCCATGGGTATTTTTGGTTTCCACCCAATGACTCTTCAGTTCCTTGAATTCCAGACCATCGCAGAGGATGTCAGTAGCGCGGTCTTCTTCAAGGTGTCCCCCTTTGACCACCACTTTTTTGGCGCCAAGCTTCAGGATGTCAAGAGCCGCGCGTTTCATGTCATCCACAGTGGCAATTTTTCTGCCGATGAGCGCTTCGGTTTCGAAGATGTTGGGCGTGACGACTTCAGCCAACGGGAAAAGATGGTGTGTCAATGCATCCTGGGCATCTTGATTGAGCAAGCGATATCCGCTTTTGGAAATCATAACCGGATCGAGAACGATCGACGGTGGTTTTACGGATGTCAGTGCCTTTGCTATAGTCTGGATCAGCTCGATACTTGAGACCATGCCGATTTTCACGGCATGGATTTTTACGTCATCAAACAGACAAATTATCTGATCGTGCACAATCTTTGGCTGCATCTCCTGAATGTCATATACTTTCTGAGTATTCTGAACGGTTACAGCGGTGATGGCGCTCATACCGAAAACACCATGTGCTTGAAATGTTTTTAGATCAGCCTGGATCCCGGCACCGCCCGAAGAATCGGAACCCGCAATGGTTAGGGCGACTCGCATGAAAAACCTCCTGACCTATATAGATCGTCGTTGAGTCAATTTATTGAGAAATTACAATATTCGCAGGGAATTGAAAAACGATGAAAAAATGGCGGAGTAGAAAAACGTAATGGTACTGCTCTCCGATTTCCCTACGACAGTACGAACTGTATCAGGTTCAAAGGGTATGCTCTCAGTTCTGTGATAAGATCAGAACACCCCTATCCGGATTTTGATAATCCTCTATCAGTCTGCATAAAAATTAGCAAGTTTTTTATTATCGGCCAACCGGTTACGTGTTTGACAAACCTAATAACTCATGTTAGCAATCAATCATTGAGTCGCTGGGGGAGCCAAATGCAAATCGGCTGAGAGGAGGCTTAAGGCCTCGACCCCTGGAACCTGATCCGGATCATGCCGGCGTAGGGAAGTTGATAAAAACACATCTTTATTTTCCTCTCCTTTCTTCAGCATCGATCCATGCGGAAATAATTCCATCGTTTAACAGTAAAACTTCCGACAATCTGTATATTGCACGATGAATAACAGCACCAAAACCGTTGCCGGGCATGGGAAACGTCCATCTGCCCCGAGCGTTATTCTGGAAAATGTATCTTTTTCATATCCCGGCGAACAGATCTTTCGCAATTTGAATTTTACGGTAAAGGGCGGCCAGTGGACATGCCTTATCGGTCCCAGTGGTTGTGGGAAATCTACATTGCTCAGATTGATTTCCGGCACCCTTCGTGAGAACTTTTCCGGTAAAATTCACTTCAGCGACGGCATCAGCCATAATGGACATACCGCCTGGATGGCCCAAAAAGATTTGCTGCTCCCCTGGTTGAGCGTTCTGGATAATGTCTGCCTGGGTTTACGTTTGCGGGGCGAAATGTCCTATCAAAAACGGCTAAGAGCGATTTCACTGATCGAAGATGCCGGCTTGGGCGAATATTCAGATTCTCTCCCTTCAGACCTTTCCGGCGGCATGCGTCAGCGGGTGGCACTTTTGCGTACGCTTATGGAAGAACGTTCTGTAATCCTGATGGACGAACCGTTTTCAGCACTCGATGCGTTGACAAGACTCAAACTTCAGGACCTTGCAGCAAGCCTTGTTGAAGGTGCAACCGTTTTAATGGTGACGCATGATCCCCTGGAGGCATTACGTCTTGGACACAGGATATACGTGATGACCCACCGGCCTGCAAAGCTGAGCAAGGTCCTGATTCCCCCCGGATCGCCGCCGCGCAAGCCCGGTGATCCGGCAATTGTATCTTTACAGGCGGAATTGCTCCACCGGCTTGTGGGAAGGGCCAAAACATGAGGATAATACGTCTTATTTTCATAACCGTTGGATTGGTTCTGGTATGGCAGACAATTGTCCTTTTGACTCATGTACCCCACTATATTCTACCGGCGCCCGTAGATGTTGCTAAAGCAGCGTTGACCCATGCAGGGCCTTTATTCGATCATGCCATGACAACGTTGTTTGAAATTATTGCCGGCTTACTGCTCGGAACCTTATTGTGCCATGACAACGTTGTTTGAAATTATTGCCGGCTTACTGCTCGGAACCTTATTGGGTGCTTTAAGCGCGCTATCCATGATTGCTTCCCTTTCTCTAAAAAGATGGCTACTGCCTGTACTTGTCATCAGTCAAGCTATCCCTGTATTTGCCCTTGCGCCGCTATTGGTCCTCTGGTTCGGCTACGGCATGAGTTCAAAGATTGCAATGGCTGTCCTGATAATTTTCTTTCCGGTCACAGCGGCGTTCTATGACGGGTTACGCAGTACAGAACCCGAATGGTTGGAGCTTGCCCAGGTAATGAACGCAAAGCCGCTTGCGGTTATTCGGCATATCCGGATTCCTGCGGCACTGCCCGCATTCGCTTCAGGCCTGCGGGTTGCGACCGCTGTAGCCCCCATCGGAGCCGTTGTCGGAGAATGGGTCGGGTCCAGCAAAGGTCTTGGTTTTTATATGCTGTACGCCAATGCTCGCATGCAAATCGATGTCATGTTCGCGGCACTTGTCGTTCTCGGGGTCCTTGCCCTGACCATATACTTTTCAGTGGACAGGGCAATGATAAAGATCGTTTATTGGCAGAAAGAGGAAACGGAATAAGAGGAGACAAACGTATGAAACGAATGTCCTTAACATTGTTTTTCACCATAATGGCCCTGTTGGGAGGGGTCTCCACGGGGATACACGCCTCAGACAAAGTAACGGTTATGCTCGACTGGTTTGTGAATCCGGACCATGGACCGCTTTTTGTCGCTTTGGAAAAAGGGTTTTTCAACGAGCGGGGACTGGATGTTGAATTTCAAGTTCCTTCCAACCCAAATGATCCGCCAAAACTGGTTTCAGCAAAAAAGGCCGACATTGCCGTGTCCTATCAGCCCCAGCATTATCTTCATGTTGATCAGGGCCTGCCGGTGGTTCGGATCGCCACTTTAATCGCAATCCCGTTGAATACATTGGTCGTTCTGGCAGACAGTGATATCAAATCGATTGCCGACCTTAAAGGAAAAACAGTCGGTTATTCAATCGGTGGTTTTGAGACCGTTATTCTCAAGGCCATGCTCAATACCCAAGGGCTGTCTCTGGATGATATCAAGCTGGTGAATGTTAATTTTTCGTTGTCCCCATCCCTGTTTTCCGGAGCAACAGATGCAGTCATCGGCGCCTATCGAAATTTTGAATTGAATCAGATGGATATCGAAGGACGACCAGGCCGGGCCTTTTTTGTCGAGGAACATGGGATTCCCCCCTATGACGAGCTGATACTCGTTGCCCATCACGATAATGTCAAAGAACCAAAATTGAGAAAATTCATAGATGCAATGGAGGCAGGTGTTCGGTTTCTGGTCAATCATCCGGAAGAAAGTTGGAAGTTATTTATTCGTGGACGAAAGGATCTGGATAATAAGCTGAATCGTTTGGCATGGAGGGATACACTTCCGTGTTTTGCGCTTCGCCCGGGTGCGCTGGATCGCGCCCGTTATGAGCGTTTTGCGAAATTTCTAAAAACCCAGGGTTTAATTAATAAAATTCCGCAGCTTGAAACCTATGCGGTCGAATTGCCCTGACCCGGAAAAACAAATTGAATCAACAAACCACGGCAAACATCTCATTGCGATTTAGAATGGGGCTTTTGATAGTGTTAACTCTATTGTTTCCTAATTTTTGTGTCGCTTTTTTCTGAATACTTTTCCAGACGTTTGAAACGGTTCATGGCTGATTTTGCAAAGCGACCAATTACTCTAGGGAGATCGGAATCGTTCCAAATGGACGTAAACTCATCTGAGGCAAAGAGACGCTTGTTCACCTTGTAATAAGGTTCACGGTCTAAGATAAGCGTAATGTCCTCATGACCAAAATCTACTTTGTCCGCAAAAACACTTTTGAATAATTCCATGGTGGTATAGGCGAAGAAATTTATTACATCCTCGGTGGACTCCGCCAAGTTAAGTTTTTTCCTGAAGTCTGGAAGGACTTCATTCTCGTACTTGGTAAAGGAAATCTGTTGAGCCATGCCATTCCTCCTTTTTATATTTGGAATCAAAGAGATTTTTTGGTTGATCGGACCAGGTTTGGCTTCGTGCATGATAGGGTCGTTAAATTTCCAGGCAGGTGCAAATGATCATTTACAACATATTGGCATTAAAGCCAAAACAGAAACTGTTGTCCTTATTTTTCAGTTCTTCTAAAATATCATAAAGCAACTATTTTATCAACATTATTTATCACCAATATAAAACCCTAATTGAGCGAAAGTTTAGGATGCCTTGGATCTGCCTGCTCTGTGGAATGCTTGCCCAATGAAATGCAACGCCTATTTCATCGGGGCGAAGCCTATTCCTCTGGGACGGAGCCTATTTCACAGGGGGGGCACCTAAAACTTTCGCTCAATTAGGGTAAAAGCGCATCAAATTTGACGCCGATTCCTCTTGAATCTACTCTAACGATTTTTCCAGTGATTTTGATCGGGGCTTCACCGTTGGTAACAGAAAAGGTCATTGAAAGCTCTTGCCCGACGAAGAAAGGAAGTTGCGTGTCAATATACAGTCCGCCGGCACTTAAATTTTGAATAAAATCCGTAAAAGCGCATTTGTTGCCTGCACAATCAACATGGATAAAGGTAGATTTCCTTGGATGTTTCCGTCTCTCTTCGTATTTGGGCAGCCATCGTATCTCCAATTTTTTCAGGAGTTCTCGCGTCTCTACTTCGGGCATGTTAAAGATTAATTCAAACAAACGGCCCCGGACTTCATTGATGCTTATTTTTTTATCTTTAGCTGTCATCGGCTTCTTTTCTTACTTTTTTTAAGATTGACGGTTTCGTAAAAAGTCTTTTGTGAGCGACATCGAGCAATTTTGGAAAAAGATTCATGATGAGTCTGGCGTTAAAAATTGCAAGCTGTTTGAGGGCGTTAGCCCGAGTTTTTGCAATTTAGCCAGGCGAGTCATGAATCCCAAAATTGATTGCGGAGCGAGCAAAATCAGACTTTTTACGAAGCCGTCAAGATTGATGCTCCGCAAAACGGGATTTTCGGCCTGTCTCCACCCATTCATGATTATTCCACCAAAAAAAGGGCTGCTGATTAAGCCAACCCCTTGTAATCATTGGTGGAGCTGAACGGGATCGAACCGTCGGCCTCATGACTGCCAGTCATGCGCTCTCCCAGCTGAGCTACAGCCCCATATAAAAATTGAGAACTAACAAAAGGTGCTATTGGTGTCAATAATTATTTTGAGCGAAAATTTACGACGAGAAGGTATTGACAAAAGTGACGATGAAAAATAATATAGATGTTTTGCAAATTACAACTTACTGAACATACAAGATTTTAACCTAAATGAGCGTCAACGCTATTGAGACGATCTATAAAATAATAAGGTATGACAATGGATCCGAAAAACTTTATGGGAATATCAAAAACTTATACTTCACAGGCCAAAGATAACGGAACCTTTAAGGAGTTTGATGCCACTGAGCTTTACTGTCCAAAGTGCAAACGCCCGGTCCCGGTTCGCAAACGCCTCCTGCTAGTGTTGCCAGAAGGCGATAAATATGAATATCTGTGCGGGTTCTGCTCCGAGTCTGTTGGATCAAAGATCGATCGGCAGTTGAAACCCCCAACGGTCATTATCTAAACTTAACACAATATTAAGGTAGAAAGGAATTTTATGCTCAGGTTAATGCGGGAACAAGCGGGCAGCTGGCTAATCAAAGTACTTTTAGGTGCTATTGTTATAGTTTTTGTATTCTGGGGTGTCGGAAGTTTCAGGTCACAAAGAGGTGACAGGATTGCGACAGTAAACGGTGATCCGATTACCCTGGACGAATATAGAAATACTTTCGATAATCTTGTTGATCAGTTGCGTAGAAGATTCGGGAACAACCTGGATGGAGATATGATCGAAAAACTTCAGGTAAAAAAGCAGGCCTTAAATCAGTTGATCAATAACACGCTGTTGCTCCAGGAAGCCAAAAGGCTTAAATTTCGAGTTTCAGACACAGAACTTGCCGGCGCAATTTCGGAAATCCCGGCTTTTCAGGAAGCCGGAAGGTTTGACAACCGGCTTTATAGAAATGTTCTGGAGCGCCTGAGAATGACCCCTGAAGAGTTTGAAGTGGCTCAAAGAAATGGGATAATGATTGAAAAATTATCGACCCTCGTTACAAGTGGTGTCAAAATTTCAGACCAGGAAGCCATAGAATGGTTCAACTGGGCCAATGCATCCGTAAATATCGATTTCGCACTATTCGAGCCCGACCATTACAAAGATGTCAATCCTTCTTTGGAGGAAACAAAAACATACTTTGAAAGCCATAAAGAGAATTATAAAACGGAAGCGATGGTGAAAGTCCGTTACCTGCATTTCAGCCCGGACGAATATCGTTCTAAAGTGACGATTTCCGATGAAGAACTGCTGGAATATTATAACGAAAACCAGGAAGCGTTTAAAACACCGAAAACTGTTGAGGCCAGACACATTCTTTTTACAGTTGATGAAAATGCCACCCCTGAAGCTGTGAAAAAGATACAAGAACGCGCGCTCGACATATTGAAATTGGCCAAGGAAGGCAAAGATTTTGCCGAACTGGCCAAACAATATTCAGAAGGCCCGACACGAGACAGTGGCGGATACCTTGGCAAATTCAGAAAGGAAGCCATGGTTAAACCCTTTGCAGATATGGCCTTTTCCTTGAAAGCAGGAGAAATCGGCGGACCTGTTCGCACGCAATTCGGATGGCACATCATTAAAGTTGAAAAGGTAAACGAAGCATCTATTCTTTCTTTTGACGAAGCTAAAGCGCAAATAAAAGAGAACCTGACCGAAGAAAGGGTTAAAAATCTTGCTTATGACGATGCAGAGGCGGTGTCCGATGTTTCCTTTCAAGAAGACGATCTTTTAAAATTAGCAAAAGAAAGAAATCTGAAAGTTTTAACCACGGATTTCTTTTCAAGAAAAGGCCCGGAAAAAGGAATAAGCAACCCTTCAAATTTCGCATCGATTGCGTTTAACCTCGCAGTTGGGGAAATCAGCGATATCCAGGAAATCGAAAACGGATATTATATTATCCAGCTTATGGAAAAAATTCCGCCGAAGATACCTGAATTCACCCAGGTAAAGGAAACGGTCACGGCGGCCTTGGTCCAGGAAAAACAGGAAGAAAAAGCAAAAGCGGATGCAGATTCATTTCTGGCAGCTTTAAAAAGTGGCAAATCCATGGATGCGGAAAGCAAACATTTTAATTTAACGCCGACAACCACCGGTTTTTTTAAGCGCGGTGACTCAATTCCTAAAATTGGTCCTGACCGCGAGATCGCCGAGGCTGTTTTTCAGCTGACCGACGAAAAAAAATTGGGGGAAAACATCATAAAAGGTGCCAAAGGATATTATATTATTCGATTCAACGGCAGAAAAGCACCGGAAGCTGAAAATTTTAACAAAGAAAAAGGAGACATCGAGAAAAAACTGTTGGCCCAAAAGCAATCCAGAACTTTTGATGCACTCCTGACACAAATTAGAAGCAAAAGTGAAATTTCGATCAAAGACGGGTTCTTGGAATAGATTTTTTCCATTTCTGATCCGGATTTCAAAAACTTTTGTGCCTTGGTCTTCTCTTTTTTCCCCGAATCCAGCGCCGTACCACAAACGGGTAAAGATGACATTCTAAAGGACAGCCGATGAAAAATGAAAGCTTCAAAGATCAATGCTCTGATATGACCAAAGCCTTTAGTATACAGATCCCCTGTAAACTCGCCGAAAGAGTCGAAGCCTATGCATCTGCCAACAATACGACACACAACAGTGTCGTGATCGAAGCATTGGATTCATTTTTAAGAAATCAGACAAACAGGGTGGATTGAGGTGTTAAAGGAGGCATGGAACGCAGGCATTGGGCGTTGGATGCATGTTTAAGATGGCTTCTAATAATCCGGTTCAATTAAGTGCCACCTCAAACTCCCTTTTTAAGTATAACCTTTGGAGGCTTTCCGCCATCACATGGTTTTTTATAGGTGTTGAAGTCGGGTGGCACTTATTGGTATAAATGCTGCCTTGAACCTCCCCACAACCCCGTTGAAACGGGATTTACGCTCCGCTTCACCCCCGCTTAACAGGATCTTCGACAAGCGTACGGGGAATGCACTTGCCCAGTTGAATCCCCGAAATTCAACTGGGCGAGCTGTTGCAGTTCAAAGCGTGTTTTCTGCTTTATTTAGAATTAAGCAGAAACCATGCCAAAGCCATCAAATACCCCGAACAAAACGAAAAATCAATAAATTCCAATCGGTTAACTTAAACAACCACATTTTACACCCAACGTATTTGACAATATTTAGCAGTTCCGGTGTCATTCTTTGACACCTGCTGCAGGGTTTTTGGAGAACACACAAAAATGAACCTCGGGAAGACAACGTATATTGAGGAAGATGGGCCGAATGGGTAGACAAACGATTATTTCAACATTAACGGATCGTATTCAGCATTCTGAATTAAGGCTCAAGCCCACGAATGGGAGGTTTTGAAACAGCTTCTAAAGGATTTTTCGTTTTGTGTTCAAGGCTTCTTCATCCACAAATTTTCCCATAACATAGAGCCTAATTTTTTTACTTCCGGGGAATTCCCTCTTTAACCGGAACGTTCTTTGAGGATAAGATTTTTTTGTTTTTCTTTGTTCCGTTTGTCCTTTTCAACAAAAATCGGTTTCCCGCTGTCATAGGCTTTCCCCGTATAGTACATCAGGGTTGCCGGCGTCGACGGAGAAGGCGTAAAAATCTGAATCTGCCGGGGTTTGAA
>JAFCZV010000373.1 GCA_019314155.1 Deltaproteobacteria bacterium | reverse complement strand
AATTTTTGGAATTAAAAAAAGGAGGAATCGTGCTTGCAAAGGTTTTAAGTAGCGCTGTTATTGGAATTGATGCGTTTCTGGTGGAAGTGGAAGTTGACATTACATCTGGGCTCCCCACATTTACGACGGTGGGGCTCCCGGAGGCTTCTGTAAAAGAAAGCAAAGAACGGGTCAAGTCTGCGATTAATAATTCGGGTTATACCTTCCCTGATGACAGAATCACGGTTAATCTAGCTCCGGCTCACATAAAAAAGGAAGGAACCGGTTTCGATCTGCCCATTGCTTTAGGGATACTCACTGCAACCCGGATCATACCTCAGAAGATCATATCCAAATACCTTGTCCTGGGTGAACTCTCTCTGGACGGTCGTATTAAACCTGTCAAAGGTTCTCTTCCCATGGCTTTGGCCGCCAAAAGTGCCCGTTACACAGGAATAATTGTTCCTTATGACAACCGTCGCGAAGCGTCGGTTGTGGACAACATTATTGTTCTGCCGGTTAAAACACTGTCGCAAATTGTCAGTTTTTTTCGCGGATTCTCTCAAATAAAACCTGAAAAAACAGATATTTCATCCATATTAAAAAATAAAAAAAGCTTTGATGTCGATTTTTCCGAAGTCAAGGGTCAAGAGCACGCAAAACGATCCTTAGAAGTGGCGGCTGCAGGCGGGCATAATCTCATTATGATCGGACCCCCCGGATCAGGAAAGACCATGCTGGCAAAACGCCTCCCGACCATCCTTCCGCCGATGACATTCGAAGAAGCCATTGAGACCACTAAAATATTCAGTGTCATCGGAATGCTTCCAAAAGACGAAGCGTTGATTACCAAAAGGCCTTTTAGGTCCCCGCATCACACCATATCAGATGCCGGGTTAATCGGCGGCGGTCACATTCCAAGACCCGGCGAAGTCAGTCTGGCACATAACGGCGTTCTATTTTTAGATGAACTTTCTGAATTTAAGAAGCATGTGCTCGAAGTTCTCCGACAGCCTTTGGAGGATCTTATGGTCACCATTTCCCGGGCTGCTTTGAGCATAACTTATCCTTCAAGTTTCATGCTGGTGGCCGCAATGAATCCGTGCCCCTGCGGGTACTTTTCCGACCCCAAGCATGAGTGCCGGTGCACGTATCCGCAAATTTACCGATATCGATCCAAAATATCCGGTCCTTTGATGGATCGGATCGACATCCACGTTGAAGTTCCGGCGGTTGTCTATAAAGACCTGATCGGAGAGCCCGATGCGGAATCATCGGAAGATATCAATATGCGCGTTACCGCTGCACGAGAGCGCCAGTTCCAACGATTTAAAAGAACGAAAATCCATTGCAACGCCCAGATGATCAACCGGCATATCAAAAAACATTGCAAAATTGACAATGCCTCTGCGGAACTTCTTGAAACTGCCATCGACAAGTTCGGCCTTTCGGCAAGAGCCTACAATCGAATCCTTAAAATTGCCCGCACCATTGCCGATCTCGAAGGGAAAGAAGATATTGCGTCATCCCATATCGCCGAAGCGATTCAGTATCGGAGCCTGGATCGGGGCAAGCGTATCGTGTAAGAGGCACCCGGCCCACAGTAATTTATTTTGCCCTGAAAAACCTGGTCCTTTGGCCTTGCCTGTCCCGCTTAGCGGGGGATTCTTTGTTTGTCATTAATGAAGACGACCCCTCTGCTTCGTAGGTCTGACCCCGCACCCCCCTTTTAGGGGATTGTTCCCCTCCCATTGATGAAAATTAATTGACAATGTGTATCAAGGGTGTATAATACACAATAAATGTGTATGGAGGTTGTGATGAGAACGAACATCGATATTGATGAGGAATTGTTGGAAGAAGCTTTTTCAGTCAGCCAGGTAAGAAGTAAAAAAGATTTAATCCATGATGCCCTGCGAGAGTATGTTAGATTAAAAAAACGAAAAGACCTGACTGAATTGGCCGGTACCATAGAATTTTATGAGGGATATAACCATAAGGAGTTGAGGAAAACCAGAGATGATTCTTGTTGATACCTCTGTCTGGATCCATGTTCTAAGGGATAAATCCGGTCGGACGGTACAAGCCTTTCATAAAAAAACAGCTTCTGAAACAATCGTATTTAGTCATTTCATCCAGCTCGAATTACTTCAGGGCGCAAAAGATGATTTTGAATGGAGGCGTCTGGATGAATATTTGGCAAGTCAATACTATCTTGAAGCAAATGAGGGCATATGGAGGCACGCGGCAAGGATTTATTTTGAACTCAGAAGATCCGGCGTTACCATAAGCAGTCCTATTGATTGCTGTATCGCCTGCATTGCAATGGAAGCACAGGCATTGTTACTGCACAGAGACCATGATTTCGAAAGAATTGCCGAAATAAGGCCGCTTTTAAATGAGTTTTTTAACCCGGTTTATCTACATGATTAATATTGCATCTACCAGGACAGAAACGCCGGACCGCAATTCAAACCTCTCTTGAAAAAGTTTTGATAAATTCTATTGAAACGGATTTTAGCATTCATCTCGATTATTAGTCGATCATCTTTTAACGGCGCTTAAGTTTAGAGATTCGGATAGCGATACCAGGATAGATAGCGGTCCCAAAGGGGAAAATTTATAGGAACAATTGGAATTTACAAGACATATTTATCTGTTGATGCACAATATATAGTAACTTATTTTAATAAAATACAATATATTCTAATTCGACAGAATTATATATAAATTATATATAATTTGCTTGACATCAACAAATTACAAGCTTATGATATTGTTAATAATTATTCTGATAAAGAATGTTCCTATGAAATTCAACCAAATGAGCAATAACACCTTAAAAAAAATTAGAGAATCTCTTATGATGAGCAAGGCCGAACTTGCCAGAAAAGCCAACATATCCCCCATTACCATTACGCGGATTGAAAATGGGATGCCTTGCCGAATGGAAACACAGCGAAAGATTATTTTGGCATTGGGAT
>JAFCZV010000372.1 GCA_019314155.1 Deltaproteobacteria bacterium | reverse complement strand
ATAGCAGCATTTTTCCTTGTGTTTTTTGCAAACGTCAGGGTCTATCGCACGTATTTCCGTCATGGATGCCATGGAATAATTTCCCAGAAAACCGCCCACCGGACATAAATACAGGCAAAATACTCTTCGACGAAATATCAGGGCAAGAATAAGAGTTAAAATCAGTATCAGCAGAAACATACCGGCTGTAGCTACAGGCCGGGTGATCAGAATCATACCGAATGATATCATCAACAGAAAAATAAAATTCTGAAGCCACATATTTTGGATCATTTTTGGCCAGTCTTTTTGAAGACCGAGGAATCGATGGTGCAAACCTTTAAATGGTTTTTGAATATATTGGACTGCGGCCAGGCGTTTGCGGCTAAGCCATTCGGCAGGAGCGGGCAGGGGACAAATCATACACCATATCCTGCCGCCCAGAGGAACGAAAATGGCCTTAAGGGCAAACCACCACAGTATCCATACAAAAATAATCGCGATGTTTCTGTTGCCCACAGGGCTTCCCCAAAGGCTGCTTAAAATAAACAAATAAAAAACAATGAAACCGGGGAAAAGAATAAGGAATTGAAAACTGCGGCGCAGAACTATCCATTTGAGCCCCGGCAGATGCTCAAGGATGTTGATTCGCCTGAAACCAGCAAATCGAATTTCGGGATTGACCCGAAACAGTAACAAGGCGCTGATGACGATCCATATAGAAAGTGAGACCATAAGATGATACTGAGAATTGGGTCTCACAATCAGTTCACCGGTCATAAACGGATGGAGATTTCCGCAGGTTTGTGTACACCGGAATGTGAACTTGCCGGCTTTTTCAGCCTTGAATTTGATTTCTTTAACCTTATCCCAATCTGTCTGGATTTTGTTGTCGTCGTCCATCCATTGATATTTTAAAAATGTCAGGCCTTGTTGTTTCAAAACAGCATCAATGGGATATCCATCTAAAAGAAATCCATGGGTAACATCAAGGGAGGTCGGTTTTAAAATGACCGTATCCCCCTTATTCACAATAATTTTCCCGGGGGAGTAACCGTATTTTTTGGCCTCAAGAGAAATCGTATGAGTATTGGGTTCAAGAGGTATAAGTCTGATCATCAGCGGAATTGCCAATGCCAGTATCAGACTTAACAGAACTAGAAGATATGCTTTTTTTCTGCTCATGTTCGTTTGTATTTGTATTTTGTACAACCCTGTTTATTAAAAGCTCAAACAGGGCGATCGATTTTTTACCGTCCCAATGACGGCTTCCAAAAGCTTTGCCGATGATCCCGCCATTTTTGTCCAGAATATACGTCGCCGGGATGGCTCTTATCCCGAATCGCGGTCCTATTTTCCCTTTGGTGTCCAAAAGAATTGTAAAAGTTAATTTATACTTCTTGAGAAAATTTTTTACCCGTAAAGCAGGCTCCTGTAAATTAACGGCAATCATTGCGAAGTCTTGACCGTTGAGCCTTCTATGTAATTTTTCCATATTAGGCATCTCTATGCGGCAATCAGGACACCATGTGGTCCAGAAATTTAAAAACACTATTTTGCCTTTAAAATCAGAAAGCGTAAATTGTTGACCGTTTATGTCCATAAGACTGAAATCAACCGGCGGAGTGATATGGGGGACTTCAATAATCCCCATTTCACGAAACAATCTTTTTGTTTTCGGGTCTGCTGTGCCTGTGGGTATCACTTGGCCCGCTTTGAACGAAAAGCTCATGACAACAGAAGATATAAGGAATAGGCAGACAGGTAATACTGCCCAGATTATAATGTATGTTTTTTTTAACCTCATTTTTTATTAGATATAGCCTTATAGTGCAAATTTATTGAGAAACGGCAAATAGCCGGGAATTAAAATCAGCTTGTCGAAAAAAATCAAAAGGCCAAGGAGTATCATTATTCCGCCGGTGATTTTTTCTAAAAGCCCAAGGTGTCGTTTTATCCGGTTAAAAAATCTAAAGAATTGATTCACACCAAATGCTGTTAATAGAAAAGGGATCCCAAGGCCGAGAGAATACACAGACAACAGAAGAATTCCCTGCTTGACATGTTCCAGAGTACCGGCAAAGGCGAGAATGCCGGTTAGGATGGGACCAATACAGGGGGTCCAGCCAAAGGCAAATGACGCACCAATGATCATCGCCCATATGAACCCCAATTTTTTATTCTCCACATTAAACTTAGCCTCTTTAAAGAAAAAGAGCGGACGAATGAGCCCCATTTTAAATACTCCGAAAAAAATAATGAACAGTCCGGCTATTTTCGTAAGAAAAGAAATCTTGGTTGACAATAACGTCCCCAACCATGTTGCCGAGGCACCCAAAAGGATGAAAATTGCCGAAAATCCGCCAATAAAGAATATGGAGTTGAGAATAACGGAAAGTTTTTGTCTGTTCAGCAATCCATTGCCGGGAGAACCATCCTTCATCTCCTGAAGGGAAACACCGGATATAAAGGAGATATATCCCGGAATTAACGGGAGAACGCAGGGAGATAAAAATGAAATTAATCCTGCGCCAAATGCCATGGTTATGGGAACATTCTGTGTCATTGGTTATTTGTATAATACACCCGGAGTTCCCCGGGTAAGGTCTAAGTGAATGGAAATATCTCCATTATCGGGAACGATCACGGCTTGTTTTTTTGATTTCAGCTTTTCATGCCAGGTCTTTAAGACGTATTTGCCTGGAGGAAGATTCTTTATTTCTTTGATACCGTTTTGTTCAAGGTGTTTTGAATCCGGAATTTCAAACCGGCCCTGATCGTCTGTTACGGCAAAATATGGATTTTTCAAGACCATAATATAAGCTGCCATTTCCGCATGAACGTCACAACGAAGTTCTACAATCCCGGGTTTATCAAAACGGACGGTTTTGCTTTCACCCGGCGTATAGCTGCCCAGATTGAATTTATTGGTCCGGGATAGAGAAAAAATATTATGATCCACTTTGTCGTTATTGGGAAAATGAACGGTTGCCCC
>JAFCZV010000371.1 GCA_019314155.1 Deltaproteobacteria bacterium | reverse complement strand
CGGAAATCAAAGAACGTTAATTCTCCAAGCACGTGTAAGTACCTGAAAATACGTTCTCGAAATCTATCATTTTCTATTTCCCGATAATTACCGAAAACTGCTAATTTTGACAAACTTATCTCAAAAAGGCAGGGCTTAAAGAAATCCTCCTTTTAATCCTCTTCCTTCTCTTTGAGATGTACTTTAAAATATTGGCGTTTTTCAAAATATTCATCATAGTCCAAAACTATACAGTCTCTAGATAGCCCGTTTTTTCTTGAGAGCGTTTCATTTACAAATATTCTTTCCAAATTTCCTGCAACTTTATCGGCCCAACACGTTAATATTTACATGCGATATGTTCTTTGCTATATTTAAATACATCCAGTCCACCTAAAATACACGAAAGTCAACATAACTGAGAGGGTGGCCGCATGAAAACAATCAAAGTATTTTTCGCTTTGTTTTAAAACGATATCGGAGAAACGGCGGTGGAAAAAGAAAAGGACTCACAATCGTTCGTAAAAGAACAGACCAATTGGGCCCATGAGCGAACACGCTTGGCCAAGGAACGCACATTTGCGTCCTGGCTCCGGACCGGTTTATCCGCAACTGCGGTGGGGTTGGCGCTGATGAAACTCTTGCCATCCGTCGAACCTCGATGGCTGTTGCATGTAATTGGAATACTCTTTGTGGGCGCCGGCTGCCTCGTCTTTGTAATGGGTTACAGAACCTATCACATCGTAATTAAGAAGTTGGAGAAAGAAGGGTTTAGAGGGATTCCGTCGGCACTCATGGGGGTGTTGACCTTTGCATTGTTACTGGGGGCAATTCTCGGACTCGTTCTTATTATTATGGACTGAGCGATTGCAGATTTAACCGAATCTGCTGCGTTATTAGACATTTGCAGTAGCAGACTACGGCTTCATGTCTCATGCCTTGCATCTCCCCGAAAGGCGGGATCTTACGACCGGCAAACTCGACAATCGTTCAATTTTTATAGAGGCTATTTCGAAGATCCTTATCGTGCGTAGCCCCATTCATTCATACGACGATAGGCATAAGTGGCGTATTCACCCTGTTGCACAAATTGTAAATAGCGACGGTATTCTTTGGCGGCTTCTGGAACATGCTGCATTTTTTCCTGACAATAGCCTTTAAAAAAGATGGTATTGGGGTTGCCGGGTAACAATCCTTCATAGATGTTAAAATCTTCATAGGCGCCTTCGAAATCTTTTAAGTGAATTTTCGCAAAACCGCCGAAATGATACGCTTGCGCTTCTTGTGGATACACTTTTTGGGCCATTTCTGCGTATTGGCGTCCCACCGCATATTTTTTTTGGATCAGCTGACTAGTGGACATATAGACCAGTCCGGCATAATCGTTGGGGGCTTTTTTTAAAGCTTTTCTGAAATGGACGTCGGCTTGGCTGTAGTTGCGCTTTCCCATTTCTTTTTCTCCTTTTTGCATCTCTTCGATTGCCTCTTTTTGGGCGCGCAGTCGAGCGGTATTGTCCATATAACGTTCCCGGTATAAGGGTCGGTTTAGCGCCGACTTATATTTTGAATTAACGGTTTCAACGACGGTTTTATAACGTTCCTCACCCATTGGATGGGTGGCAAACATTAATTCGACGGCACCGGGCTTGTGTTTTGAAAGGTTTTGGAGCATATCCATCAAACCGATCATGCCCTTTGGACTATAATTGCTTCCAACCATATATTCCATTCCCAATTCATCGGCTTCACGCTCGTTATCTCGGCTGTAAGAGGCCAGCAGCGCACCGGCTCCAATTGCACCTACCTGGGATGCCAGCTGGCCATACAAGGCACCCTGGGTCCCTGCCAGCACGGAGACGCTGCCGACAACCGCCTGGGTCAACACCCCTTTTGACATTTGTTGGGCTGTATGTCGTGCGTTTACGTGGCCCAATTCGTGCCCCAACAGGGCGGCCAATTCAGCTTCGTTGTCCAGGGCCAATAGAATCCCTCGGGTGACGGCAATGCTGCCGCCCGGAAATGCATAGGCATTTACATAGGTCGCATTTACCGCTCGGAAAGAGTACGGCAAATGTGGACGATGGGTCTGTTTTGCCAAGGTTTTCCCGGTCCGATTAATATAATCATTAAGGTTTTGGTCTTGAACCGGGCCGTAATCTGCCGAAAACTGAATTAACGAGTTCTGCTTATCGAGTTTTATCTCGTCGTCTTCGGATATAAGCATAAATTGAGTTTTTCCCGTGACCGGGTTGGTGGCACACCCGACCATTAGGCCCGCTGCAGCCATTGACGACAGCCATAAAAAGTCGCGTCGCGTTATCCCATGTTTCTTCGTTATCCAGAAAGGTTTGTGCTGCATATCTCCTCCTGATTTCATTGAGTTTCCGACCAGCCATCCGAGCAGGGTGAAAGAAAATTATATTCTTCAATATGGGGTTGTTTGATGAGCAGTGACAATGATCCCTGTCTGCGGACAATTAGAAATGAGATACCGAAAGTCAGGCGCGTTGTCAATAATCGAATTTTATAAAACTTTGCGCAATTTCAGGGGGTTTGGATATAAAAGGCCATTTTTGCCGATTAGGGATATTTTGTCATTAAAAACCGGGTCTTCTGGTCGGGTCCTCTGAGCCCGGATTCTTTACTTTAAAACGCCTCTCGATAATAACACAGGTTTTAATTACTATATATTGTGTGGTTTTTTATTTGACATACAAGATATATTGTCCTATATAATTTTTTATGTATTCAAAAAATTGGCTTTATAGCGAAAAAGGAGAAGGAAAAGATGGACAAAAAGATAATAAAACACCCGTTGTTATTTTGTATCGCCATCATTACAATTGGTATGGTTATTTTTGCCAATCCCACAACAGCGACGGAACCTGTTAAACAACAGGGTCTTGTAGACAAGGCACGGGTTACTTTTGAAAACTTTATGGCCGATGAACAGAATTTCGGGGTGTGGTTTCGGAAAAATTTGCACGAGGCCAAAGG
>JAFCZV010000370.1 GCA_019314155.1 Deltaproteobacteria bacterium | reverse complement strand
GGCGGTGGCTTTCATGGCAACAGGGCTCTGCTTCCTGATACTGCCCGCTGCACTTCTTTATACAACCAAAGACCCCCGGTATGCCATGGCCCTTTTCAACATGGCCAGTTATTATCCCCTGGCGCTGTTCGTGATTGTGGTTGTCGAACTATTGGTGATATGAGCTTTTCAGGAAGCGAAGTCTCACGGTCCTTATTCCCTTCATGGGAATCCTCCTAATTTATGGTTGTAATTCTTTTGCAGCGAACCAATACGCAGAAACTGCACAAAGTTTCGCATTTTCAGTTTAGGAAAAACCGATATCAAAATTAACTTGAATTGTATATGACAATAATATACAATAATGCATTATGATAAATGAATTTGAGCAATTTACCGGATTTCAATGGGATGAGGGTAACATTGATAAGAATCTATTCAAACACCATGTCCAGAACTGGGAATGTGAACAAATTTTCTTTAATGAACCTTTGATTGTTTTTGATGATCCAAAACATTCACTTTCGGAAAAAAAATGGGCGGCATTCGGCCAGACCGATGGTGGCCGGTTTCTTACCATCATCTTTACAAGACGAGAAAAATTGCTCAGGATTATATCTGCAAGAGATATGAATCGGAAGGAAAGGAAGTTTTATGAAAAGAACGGATAAACGAATTCCGAAGTTCAAAAACGAAGATGAAGAGCGGGAGTTTTGGGCGACTCATTCTTCCCTTGATTATTTTGATTCCAAAAAGTTAAAGAGAGCCTCATTTCCAAAACTGAAACCGTCCCTCAAATCAATCTCGATTCGCTTGCCTGAGGATATGTTAGCGGAACTCAAGATACTCGCAAACAAAAAAGATGTTCCTTATCAGAGCCTGGCAAAAATCTACCTGGCAAGGCAAATAGCTTTAGAACGAGGTTTTTTAAATAGCTCTCAATAAGATCTGATTATTAAGCTATGCCAACGAATCGGCTTAGTCGGATGCAATTACGCTACGCTCTATTGCAACCGTTAGCCGTTATTTATGCAACTATAGGGTCAAGTATAGGTCCGGCTAAATAATCAACTAAATATTTCAGAGCGAATCTTTAGTGGCTACGCCCAGGATGCCCATTTTTTTTAGCTCAAAGGCATCCGCAAGATGCAGGTGTGCTTCATCCAGTGCTTTTCGAAAATCGTTGCTGGTAAAGCGATCTTGTTCTGGGTGGAGGAGAATTCGCTTGGTGATAACGTTCTGATAAAGGGAAGGGTAGAGTTCTTCGATGTAATAGACGCCGGCGGGTTTCAGAACCCTGGCGATTTCAGAGAGACCCTGGCGCCAGTCCGGTACATGATGTAAAAAACCGAATCCGACAACAGCATCCAGACTGCCTGTTTTGAAGGGGAGATCGACGGCGTCTCCCACATACAAATACACGGCATCTTTCGACGCAAGGGATAGGTGAGTCCTTGCCTTCGGGATAGGTGAGTCCTTGCCTTCTGAATCATTTCCAAATCCAAATCCAGAATGTGCAGCTGGGACGGCTGAAAATTTTTGAAGATGAGGTTTGCTCCCGCTCCCCGACCGCATCCCACCTCCAGGATATTTGCACCCGGCTTCAGGGGCATCATGCCTCTGAGCCATTTAATCTCAATCTTTTGCTGGAAAACCCTCAGTGGATTATTGACCACCCAGCGCTCCGCCCAGTTCAATTTCATTTTTACACCGTATGTTTCAGCCTTTGACTGCTAAATGAATCATGGCAATACCGTTGGTGAGTTTATGTTCGGTCACTTGTGAAAAACCCACCCGCTTCAGAATGGCCGTCAACTCGTCGGGCAATGCAAAGGTTCGTATCGATTCGGGAAGATGCGTATATGCCTTTCTGGATCCCACAATGAGCTCGCCGAGCAGGGGCATCACATGGAAAGAATAGATGTCGTAAAGCCAACGGAACAGGGGCGCCGTCGGTCTTGAAAATTCCAGGCACATCATTTTCCCACCGGGTTTCAATATGCGACACATCTCTTTAAATCCCTGATCCATCCGGGTCACATTACGGATCCCGAAACCCACCATAGCAGCATCGAAATATCCATCCGGGAAAGGAAGCTGTTCGGCATTTCCCTGAATGAATCCTATGCGTTTTTTCGAAGCGGAATTGTTCACCTTGTGTAAGCCGGCATCGATCATGGCCCTATTAATGTCATATATGATCACCCGGCCGGACTCGCCGACGGTTTCGGCGGCCAGAATTGCCAGATCGCCGGTTCCGCCGCATACATCGAGTACCCGGTCTCCGGGTTTCAAGGTCATTGTCTTAACGGCGATACGCTTCCATAGATGATGAATCCCGAAGCTCAGCAGCGTGTTCATGAGATCGTATTTTCGGGCAACCGTATTAAAATGCTGCAATACTCGTTGTGCCTTTTTATCTTCCGGAACTTTCTGGTATCCAAAAAAAGCCGTCTTTTGAGGGTGCTCCGAGTCTGCCGTTCGATTTTGCGGGTTATTTTTATCCAGCCATTTTCTTGGTTTCATAAATATCTCGGCATGTTCTTCAAGACAGAAGCTTAATGTTTGGGGCACGATAGCAAACAGCAAAATAACTATCAAGAGTTATCACAAAGATAATAATTGAAGATTGCTTCAGGAAGATGTATCGGAAAAAGACACCGTATGGAGGTGATAGGGAGATGATCCTTAAATAAAAACTTGATGCGTATTTAATGGTATATTATTACCTGTATCTTCAGATGATAAATTCATTGTGTAACCCTAAAGGAACGTATATCTTTTTACCACACCCTTTCCAATACTGTGGTGTGGCATTCAATAAACATCGTAACTTTGGAGGTGAACATGCTGACTTCAGGTGTTGAAAAAGTGATACATCAAGGCCGAATGGCGTTTCTGCAGGCAGGAGGGGGAGTTTTCAGGACACTTTTTGCCGGTATGTTTTTGCTCTCTGTGGTCACCCATGGCGTTTCGGTTCAAGCGGCCCAAAACGATCATTCCGCCCTGGTGAACTGCGACATTCAGCATACTTCCTGCACCCAAGAACTTTCAGACACCAAGGTGGTTCTCGATATTAGCCCTAAACCGGTTAAAGCCATGACCGATTTAAAGTTCAGGATAATCCTGACGGGAAAACAGCCGGTGGCGGCACCGTATATTGATCTCGGAATGCCGGGCATGAAAATGGGCCCCAACCGGGTGCCCCTTAAATCTGTCGGAAACGGCGTCCATGAGGGAACCGGCATTATCGTGCGATGTCCCAGCGGAAAAAAGGTTTGGAAAGCAACGGTCACCGTTCCAAACATGGGGACCGCGGAGTTTATCTTCAATGTCATCTATTGAGACCTTATATATCGCCTTCTTTACAACCGGTTTTTTCGTTGGATTCGGACATTGCATGGGCATGTGCGGCCCGATTGTAGTTTCCTTTTCGCTTAATTTAAGGGCAAAAGGGGTGATGGCCCCGAATCTGCTGTATCATGCCGGAAGAATAACGACATATGCCGTTCTCGGCGGAGTCATGGGTGCGAGCGGAGCCTTCACGCGTATAACCGCCGGCATCGGCGGGTTGCAGAAGGGCGTCATGATCTTTGCCGGTCTCATGATTATCGTCATGGGGCTGGGTATGACCGGATGGGTTCCCCTGGGACGGATCTTCGGCGACTATTGCAACCCCGAAGGTGTGATCCGCCGCGGCTTTCGCAAATTGTCCGGCATACAATCTACCGCGGCTTTCCTCCCCTTGGGTATGCTGCTCGGCCTATTGCCGTGCGGGCCGGTTTATACGGCCTTGGTTGCAGCGGCAAGGGCAGGTATGGAGATCCAAAACTCGTTTAAAGCTGTTTTGGCAGGAATGGGGCTGATGGCAGTATTTGGCATCGGAACAATTCCTGCCCTGCTAATGGTTGCCAGGCTTACCGGTATGGGATGGTTGAGGTCCAGAGACATGATTTATAAAATCGGCTCCGTCCTAATGATAGCAGTGGGGATCTATTTCGTCGTCCAGGGTATTCGATTCTGATCCACCAGCAATCTTTCCCCGGAAAACTCAAAAAAAATCACAGGGGAGGTTTGCAAAGGCGTTTAAAAAATCTTTAGAAATTCTAACGGGGAAATATAATATTTGCTAAAAATGGATGCATGGGCAATGATGAATTAAAATTTTTTGTCGATTTTAAGCATCAAAGCGTGCTAATAATACTCCTGTTACATGCTTGATAAAATTGTAAAAAGTGAAACGTGAAATGTAAAAGACTACATTTAGTACATTAAGAGGCAATATTACACAACATATAGACTTTTCACGGAACTATCATGCTTCACATGAATTTCCGGTTTTTCCGGGTAAGGAGGCGTAAACGTGAAACAAGGAAAATGTCCCAGATGCGGGTCGGAAGAGGTCCATTCAGGTTTTGAGGTGTTACCGAAAAGCGGTC
>JAFCZV010000607.1 GCA_019314155.1 Deltaproteobacteria bacterium | reverse complement strand
GTTAGAGATTAACTATGTTTTTTTAAGATATGTTCTAATCTTTATTAGTCTGATCAACTTGCAGGCTCAAATTTACATGCTGCGTAAAGCGTATTGCATATGGCAAATCATTGGAAAAGGTCGCACCATGCGACGCAAGCATCGCTAACCATAAAAAGCAAGGAGGATAATATGCGAAAAGGTCTATTGATTTTGACAATCATCGTGCTGATAACCGGAGGAATAATTGCGATATCTGGCGCTGGTGGGGACATGCCACCGGCTGATGCAGATAAGCTGTGGTCATACATGACTACTGATAATCCATATACGGGGTGGGGATTCTGGCCCGGCCACGAGGGTATATACCCCGGCAAAAGTCCCCACGGCGCCTACTTGAAGGTTTATGCCAATACCGTGGCACTAAAAGCGGCGCACGAGGGCAAGCCCATGCCCGATGGCGCGATTATCGTCAAGGAAAACTATGGCAAGGATAAAAAGACCCTGATGGCGGTCACCCCGATGTACCGTATCAAAGGGTATAATCCTGAGGGCGGTGACTGGTACTGGGCCAAGTACGGTGCTGACGGGAGCGTGCTGAAGGCCGGCAAGGTAAAGGGTTGCATCGATTGTCATACCGTTCAGAAGACTAAGGACTGGATTTTCACTCCTGCCCCGATGCTACAAGATTATTGACAAAAACGACAACTGTGAGGTTGGATATGATAAGCGCTTTGTATCAGGCCCTTGCAAATATCGGTTACACCCATCCACTTCATCCAGCAGTAACGCATATTCCGGTGGGGTTAGTCATCGGCGGATTTATTTTTGCACTTACCGGAACCATACTGAAACGTCCTTCCCTGGCCAAGTCTGCACGCCATTGTTTCTGGCTGGCGCTGTTGGTTCTGCCGGTAGCCGTCCTTTTTGGCCTGATGGACTGGCAGCACTTCTACGCCGGTGCCTGGCTTATGCCTATCATCATGAAGATGGTTCTGGCAGCTGTTCTGCTTTTCCTGTTAATCGTCACGTTGATTCCATTTCGCGAAAAAATCCCCTTGGTTTTTTATTGTCTCTGTCTGTTCATTGTCATCGGTATGGGCTTTTTCGGGGGAGAACTGGTATATGGGACACGAAGCACAAAGGAAGCGCCTAAGGATGCCGAAATTGAACAGGGAGCGACCTTTTTTGCTCAGAACTGCGCTATGTGCCATTACAGTGATCGAACGGATGCCCGGATCGGCCCCGGTCTGAAGGATCTGTTCCAACAGGACAAGCTGCCGATCAGTGGCAAACCGGTTACATACGACAGCATCAAATCCCAGCTTAAAACACCCTTTGACAGAATGCCAGCCTTTGCCGATATAACGGAAGAAGAACATCTAAAAACCCTTTAACAGCCGATTTTTCTTTTAACCACGGCTTCAACCCTATTTGTTGGCTTGATGCAAAAAAGTTGATTGATGATCTATTATCCTATTCGAAAAATTATTTTAAGCAGAATATTTAAATAAGGGAAAATCCGTTTTATGGGGTTTGCCCTTTTCATTTTTATGATATATGTAAACAGCATGAATTAGCTTTAGGTTGTGTTTATGACATATTTGATTTCGATTAGAAATCCGCTGAAGATTCCATCGAATGTCATTTTTTACTTATACTTCCTGTGTGTTCAAACAGATCCTTTGGAAACTGGTTTGACAGTTGTGAAGAGGTTTCATGTGTTCTTAATTCTCATACGTTCGCTCATTATTGTTACTTTGATTTTTTTTACTACACTCCCCGGGAATGCTGGTGATGGGAAATGGAATACAGTCGGGCTTCGAGCTGGAGTGGGTGATTCTAGAAATGACGAGTCTTTTTCACAATACGAAGCTTATGTAACTTTTAATCTGCCTTGGAAGTGGAGATCGAGCCACGATTGGATTGTCGGATCATTCACTGGAGTTAATGCCGGTGCAGTCACTTGTGCAGGTACTGGTTTTATTGGGTCGATTGGTCTTGGTGTATACATTTTGACACCCGCTG
>JAFCZV010000369.1 GCA_019314155.1 Deltaproteobacteria bacterium | reverse complement strand
CAAAGCCTGCAACGGCGAGTTGAATACGGACGGAACCTGCAACGGGACATCCAAAGGACTGGAAGATATTCATTACATGTGGTCTGGATCAGAATGGCTTGCAGAGATTTCCCCCACGGCATCTGATGCGAGTACGAACATTCTTGTCAACAGAATTCCGGTGGGGACCACCACCGGATACATTTCCAATATAAAAAAACGCTATATTTTCACCTGGAATGACCTCGACAACGACGGTATTGTCGACAGCAGTGAAATTCTCGATTTTGACACCACCAACGACTGGGCTGCGCTGACCGTCGACGCTTCCCGGGGTCCGGTGCCCCTCGATTTTGGTATCTATCCCGATACGACCGATGCGGCGTCCATTACGGCGACCAATGCATCGGTGAACGAGGTCGTAAAATGGGTGCGGGGCTATGATCAGGCCGGCCAGCGCAGCCGCGAGATGCCCTTTGACTTCGATCTGGACGGCACGCCGACGAATGTTACCTGGCGGCTCGGGGATGTGGTGCACTCGACGCCCATCTCGGTGACCCGACCCAGTGAAGGCTTTCATTTTCTATACCGGGACACTTCTTATTCACAGTTTCTGGACACCTATAAGAACCGCAGAAACGTGATCTACTTTGGGGCCAACGACGGCATGATCCATGCCGTCAACGGCGGGTTTTACAATGAAACCCAAAATAAATTCTGCCTGACCGCCGATTGCCAGTCAGAAACTTCGGCACCGGAACTGGGCGCTGAGTTGTGGGCATATGTCCCCTATAATCTGTTGCCGCATCTAAAATGTTTGACAGATCCTTCATACGAGCACAAATATTTCGTGGATCTGCATCCGAGAGTCTTTGACGTACGGATTTTCGATTCCACTGACGGGGTTCATACCGGCGGCTGGGGGACAATTCTGGTTCAGGGGATGCGGTTCGGCGGTGCCAAGGTCCTTCCGGGCACACTGGATCTGGATGATAACGGTTCGGCGGATTATCCCACCGACACACGAGAGTTCACCTCTGCGTATATTATTCTCGACATTACCGATCCCGAAGGCCCGCCGACACTGCTGGGTGAAATAACCCTGACAACCGGCGGTACCGAAGTGGATCTTGGATATACAATATCTTCACCGACATTGGTAACCATGAAAAACGGTGCTGACGTTAGCGATACAAGCTGGTATCTGATACTTGGCAGCGGACCGACGAATGTGGACGGTACGAGCACCCAGGACGCCAAACTTGCGGTTCTGCCTTTAGACTGGCTGGTGGGAACTCCCAAGGCGCTCCGAATTCCCGACGCGATACCGACGGCGGGTAATGACCAAGGCGGCACTTTTACGCTGACCGCCAACAGCTTTGTATCGGACCTGATATCAGTGGACTTTGAGCTTGAAAGTAATTATAAAACAGATGCCATATATTTCGGGACGGTCTCCGGCACCTGGGGCGCTTGGGGGGGCGGCCTATACCGGCTGGTCACCCGAGAGGTGGATAGCAGTACCGGCAATCAGCTGGTGACCAACCCCAGCGACTGGTCCACGCTGATAAGCCCGCTGAGTAACCCTCTTTACCTGGTCGATGCGGGCCGGCCGGTGACAGGTGCAGCGTCCATCGGAACAGACGGTACGAATTACTGGATCTATTTTGGAACCGGACGATTTTTTGATTCAGACGATAAAACCGATTCCAGCAGCAATGCTCAGGAGGTTTATTTCGGCATCAAAGAGCCGCGAAACTGTGACGGATTTACCTGGGAAACCGTAGAAAAAACAGGAACCTTCAACACCACACCCGGATCCCAGGGGTTGCTGGAAGTCGGTGATATTCTGGTCCAAGAAGCAGCCAATGCTGCAAATGCCGCCCTTTCATGTGTCGACGGGACAACCAACTGTCTTCCCGCAGGAATTACCACATTTTCGGGGCTGGAGAGTTACGTTGTCGGAACAGGTTGTGATGACGGGACGGCGCCGGCAGACCGGAGCTACTCCACCGGAACAGACGGATGGTACAAGGAATTTTCCGACGATAGAGAACGGAATCTGGGGCAGGGCGCCCTTTTGGGCGGATTGCTTACATTCACAACCTATAAGCCCTATGATGATGTCTGCCTGGCCGAGGGACTTTCTTATCTTCACGGGGTTTATTTTCAAACCGGAACCGCATGGTATCAATCCATATTTGGTGACAATGCAGTCGACGGGAACGGCAATGTTACGGCCCGCCTGGATCTGGGGCGTGGTCTGGCCACAACACCGGATCTCCATGTGGGTAAAGAGGAAGGAAGCAAAGCATTCGTTCAAACCAGTACCGGCACCATTGTTGAGATTCCTCAGCCCAATCTGCCGCTGAAAAGTGTAAAAACCGGCAGTACCAGCTGGATGGAAAAAGATTAACCGTTTTAATGAAGGGTTTTTACATGAAACAAAAAATTTTGATTTTCCTGGCGGCGTTTTTGACGATGATGGTTTTTTCTGCAGAAAGTTTTGCCCGTGTTGAATGGGATGTCCAACAGAAATTGAAAATGGATACCCCCCCTGTTGATGTTGCGGTGTCCACGGACGGAAAATGGATTTTCGTTCTCAACGACTCAGGAACCATCCTGATCTATTCGTCAAATGGAAAATTAGAAGATAAAATCAGCGTTGGAAGTCATGTGGATCAAATCAGGGTCGGCCCTAAAGATAACCTGCTTCTACTCAGCAGCCGAAAGAACAAAACGGTTGAGCTTCTTACCATCGATTTTATCAACAAGATCAACATCTCCGGATCTCCTTTTAAGGGATCGGCAGATGCGCCGGTGGTGGTCGCTGTAATAATCCGGAAAACGTAAAAATTGTTTTTAAGAACTTTCCCCTCAGAAGACATAAATATGCGACAAAGGCCGCTATGGCCGCCCTTGCAGCTGACGGACAGGGAAAATTCTGGCAATTCCATGACCGACTTTTTAAAAATTATAAACAGCTCAGTGATCAAAAGATAAAAGATATTGCCCGAGATCTGGGGTTTGATATTGAAAAATTTGAAAAACAGATGAAAGATCCCGGGATTCTGGCCCAAATACGACAGGATATGCTCGATGGAAACCAGGCCGGTGTCAGGGGGACGCCCACCGTTTTTATTGGCGGACGACTTTTGAGGAATTGGTCGCCCAAAGAATTCCAGAAGTTGATCGATAAAGAATTGGGGAGAACCAAACAATCTCCCGGGAAATAATAATTTCTGAATCCTCGAACCCTCTTTTCCAACTAAATTGGAGAAGAACCTAATTTCTTAACGGAAGTGTTGAACTATGCCGAATAACGTACAAAACCGATTGTCCGTTCAAAATGTCTGCCGGACGCTTTTAAAAAAGGGGCTCATTACATCCGGCCAGGCAGAGCAAATCCTTAAAAAAAAGGATGCGATGGAGGCCAGGCTCAAAAAGCAAAAGAACCATAAACAGGCTTCAGGGACCCGGTCCGTAAATCCCGTCACCAGCATCGATATCATTGCCGCTTTGAATTTGGAATGTGCGGGTGATGATTCCAGAGTCCTGGATGAGGAACTCATATTCCAAACCCTTGCAGACGAATGGGAAATCCCGTTCAAGAAAATCGATCCCTTAAAACTGGATCTCAATCTGGTGACCACTACGATTCCGCGAAGTTTTGCCATGAAACATCTGGTACTCCCTATAGCCATAAAGGACGGGTGCCTCACCGTTGCAACCCCCAATCCTTTTAACGTGGAAGTTATGGAAGATATTGCCCGTGCCGGTCAGCTTAAAGTCAAGGTGGTTGTAACCTCAAAATCCGACATCATTAAGTTGATAAATGAGTTTTTTGGCTTTAAACGCTCTATTGCTGCAGCAGAACACCAGTTTGCAGGCCCTTCGGTTGATCTGGGAAATCTCGAGCAGTATGTCCGGTTGAAATCCGCGGACGAACTTCCGTCCACCGATCAACATGTGGTGAATGCCGTGAACTACCTTTTCACATACGCTTTTGATCAGCGGGCCAGTGACGTTCATATCGAGCCCAAACGGGATGTAAGCCTGGTCAGGATGCGTATCGACGGTGTTCTGCATACCGTGCATCAACTTCCCAAGAATGTTCATTCCGCCATTGTCAGCAGGATAAAAAACCTGTCCAGGCTGGACATGGCAGAAAAAAGAAGGCCCCAGGATGGAAGAATTAAAACCGATAAAGGCGGTGTTGAGGTGGAGATGCGGGTTTCGACCATACCTGTAGCCTTTGGAGAGAAGATGGTCATGCGGATCATGGACCCGGATGTACTTTTTCAGGATCTGGAAAAGCTCGGTTTTACATCCACGGATTTGATTCGTTACAATAAATTTATCAATATGCCCCATGGAATTG
>JAFCZV010000368.1 GCA_019314155.1 Deltaproteobacteria bacterium | reverse complement strand
TGCTGTATTAGCTATCATACTAGCGAAGTTAGGTGCGAGGGCGAGTGTTTTTTCACCGTAGGCCACTGCTTTTTCATGTTGTTTTCTGGCCATATAGACTAAACTCAACAGAGAATAAGCCTCTGCCATTGAGTCATCCATATCCAGAATTTTATGCGCAAGTTCTTCTGCGAGTGCGAGTGATTTGTCTGGGTTATCGGTCCAGCCAAACCGCCCGTCACGATAATGGGTCCACCCAATAAAACACCATCCCAGCGTAGAGTTTGGGTCCAATGCGACAACTTTTTCAAATATCTTCCGTCCCTGAGCATTAGCTTCCTTTGTAAAGGTTCGGTGAATCTCTAGTCCGCGCAAGAAATACTCATAAGCCTCTTTGTTTTCTATATATCTGCGCCGGATGCGGGTTTGCTCTCCTTCGGTGAGCTTCACTTGGAGGGCCATTGTAACCTGTTCTGTGATGTCATCCTGCAAAGCGAAAATATCACCTAATTCGCGATCATAGTTCTCAGCCCATAGGTGATGCCCTGTTAGGGCATCAATGAGCTGTGCTGTAATCCTAACGCGGTCTTCGGACCTCTGAACGCTTCCTTCGAGCACATAGCGTACCCCAAGTTCCTCAGCCACCTGCTGCACTTTAACCGGCTTGCCCTTATAGGTGAAGGTTGAGTTGCGGGCAATAACAAACAGGTTTTCCACATTAGACAACGCCGTGATGACGTTTTCAGTGATCCCGTCACTGAAATAGTCTTGTGATGAGTCACCGCTCAGATTGTCGAATGGCAGTACGGCTAGGGAGGGTTTTTCTGGCAGCGGGAATGCCATCTTTTCTTCAGAAGCAACTTCTACTGGTGGAGAAGCAGAACGCCAAATCAGCAGACCCCCTACTATCAGAAGGAGAGCGACCACTGCAGCTAGAGCTGCTCTCTGTCCACGCTTAGGTTCAACTCTTTTCTCTCCGATAACCTTGCCAGCCGCTTCGGGTTCCATTAGAACTCGATAGACTCGCACCGGTTCAGCGATGTTCTTAACGCTGTGCTCTCCAAGATACTCATATCCCAGGGTTAACTTATCCTTAACCTGATCATAGGCGCTTCTCGAAACACAAATGCCTCCTGCATCGGCTAAGCTCTCCACCCGGGCAGCGACATTCACTCCATCGCCATAGATGCGGTCTTTTTCATGGATCACATCCCCAAGGTTGATCCCAATGCGAAACTCCATCCTACGGTTTTCTGGCAGCTCAGCGTTTCTGGCCTTGAGTTCTTCTTGGGTCTCCACGGCACTTCTCACCGCATCCACTACACTGGCAAATTCAGCCAGTATGTTGTCTCCGGGAGAGTCTACCACTTCACCTCTGTGTTTCTGGACAACTGAGTCTATCACCTCCCGATAGGTAGTTATGGTCTGGACAGTCGCTTCTTCATCTTCTCTCATGAGGCGGCTGTAACCTTTGACATCAGCACTGAGGATAGCGGTAAGCTTACGCTTAAAGTCTTGTGTAGCCATGGAGTCACCCCCTAAAGCTTTGAGTTGAGATGAGAAAAGAGATATTTATTGAAATAACAACCTGTTGTGGAAGCTTTCTATGCCAAATAGAGAGCGAGATCAGCAGAACAAGAGATGTTTCACAATGGAAATCGATTCGAGTGGAGGGCAGATTTCAAAAGAGAATCTATATTAAATCAAGTATTATAAAGATGGTTTTATGTCAAATAATAAAATATTTAAGATTTCAAATATTTATATGCTACTTTGTGGCATTGATTGGTGGGATGAATCGATTGAAATAAGGGGTGGGCGTGATTACAGATATCTTGCCATAAGCACAACCTGAAGCCAATTCTTGCTGATTACATATATCGCATAATTCCAGCAAAAAGCGAGTTCTTATCAATTAATCAATCATTAAGGATTTATAGTTTTAAAATACACTTGTTCCTTCTTTCCTAATTTCATAACGACCACTGGTTTGTTCAACGGATCACCGTGTTCGTCGAATGTGATGGTTCCTGTGGCACCTTGATATCCCTTTGTTTCAGTTAGAGCATCACGTATTTTGGCCCGGTCGATGGATTTAGCACGGCAAATAGCATCAGCTAAAACCATAACCGCATCATACATTAATGGAGCATTCATATGAGGAATCTCGCTCGCATATTTCTGGTTGTATATATCTTGCAAGTGAACACTTTGGGGAAAACGAACATCGGGATGCCAATGAGCAGAATAATAATTCCCCTCTAAAGCATTACCTCCAAAGGTATATATTAATGAACCTGCCCAACCATCACTGCCAAGAAAAGTCTTTCGTATTCCCATAGAAACAGCTTGTTTGATTAATAGACCACTGTCTCTTGCATAACCTGGAACATAGATAACGTCAGGCTGTAACGTTTTTACTTCCTCTAAGATATTAGTAAAATCTACAGCATCGTTCTCGTAACTTTCTTTCAGGAGCACTTTCCCACCATATTGTCGAAAAGAGCTAACAAAGAGATCTGCAAGAGTCAGGCTATATTCTTCGTTAATAATTTCCAGGGCAATCGCTGATCTCGCTCCAAGGTCAGTGTAAGCAAATTTTGCCATAGCCTGTGCCTGGAAGGAATCAATAAAACATGTCCGAAAAATATAATTCCCGATACGTGTAATTTTTGGATTGGTTGAAGATCCAGTGATCATTGGAATCTTGGCCTTTTGCAGAACAGGAGCCATTTGAAGAGAATGAGAACTCCAGGCTGCTCCAATAACTGCCGTTACCTGAAGTTGAACTGCCTTTTTTGCAGCTATACTCGATCCTATTGGGGAACTCTTATTGTCTAAAACAATTAATTCGATAGGTCGTCCCAGCAAACCACCTTGATTATTGATTTCCTCAACTGCCAGTTCAACAACCTGAACAAGAGGTCTATTATGTGTCGCAGCAATTCCGGTTTTAGCGAATATGGCAGCAATTTTGATTGGCTCGGCTGCGACGGCAGGAAGCGAAAACATTC
>JAFCZV010000367.1 GCA_019314155.1 Deltaproteobacteria bacterium | reverse complement strand
AAATACGGCTTTAAGAAACGTACGCTTAAACGGCTTGGAAAACACAATTCTGGTCGCTCAAGGTCGGGCCGAGGATTTTATTGACTCACCTTCAGATCTTATGATAGCAAATATTCACTATGACGTTATGAAGCAGTTAATAACATCTCAAGGTTTTTTGGAAAAAAAATGGTTTATTCTGTCCGGCCTTTTGCGAAGTCAGGCAAGGGATTTGCGCTTTAAATTGTCACGGCTTCCGGTAAATATCGTTAAAGAATGGGAACGTGACGGCATCTGGCATACTTTTTTAGGGCAGAAAGGTTGACGTGATGCATATCAAATGCTGGGGGTCAAGAGGCTCCATTCCAGTTTCGGGGAAAGATTTCATAAAATACGGTGGTGATACCACCTGTCTGGAAATCAGAACAAAAAGTGATGATATCATCATTGTTGATGCCGGAACCGGCATACGACGGCTCGGCAACTCTACAGCGAAGCGGCTGAATTCAGGATGTACAGGTGCCCGTTTCACAGTGAATTCGTGGAAAACATCCTTTCCAGGATCATGACCCCGCCGAGCTTTCCTGTGAGATATTCTGAAATAAGCGCAAAAATGGAATATGTCGGGGCATTTGTCACGGAGTTTCAGATCGGCTCTGTAACGATAACACCGATCCCAATCAGTCATCCCAATAAAGGCAGCGGATACAAATTTACCGAAGACGGCAAACGATCCCAATCAGTCATCCCAATAAAGGCAGCGGATACAAATTTACCGAAGACGGCAAATCTTTCGTCTTTCTGACCGACAATGAACTGGGTTTCGTACACCCCGGCGGTCTGAGGTATGAGGACTATCTGGAATTTTCTGCAGGAGCCGACCTTTTTATTCATGATGCCGAATACATTCCTGAAGAGTATCCATCCACCATTGAATGGGGGCACTCGGTATTTACCAAAACGCTCGATCTTGCCCTTGAAGCCGGAGTCAAACAGTTTGGCTTGTTTCATTTAAACCAGGAGCGGACGGATCGTCAAGTGGATGAAATTGTCGAGACCTGTAGACAAACCATCGCCGACAGAGGCCATAAACTTGAATGTTTTGCTGTGGGCTGCGATATGACGTTCACGATTTAACCCGGACCTCACCGTTTTCTGTCTTTGTGATGATGGATGACCCTATTCAAATAGCTGCCAAAGATCTTGCCGGCATCAAAAAATTTGTCGCCTTAACCGGCGCAGGGATCTCTGTTGAAAGAACACTTCTTTAAGAAAAAACCAGTGACAATATCATCATGGGAAAGGCCGGTGAAGTTATAAAACGCTTAACGGCTGAAATCGAACGTTTGAAGAAGTTGAACCATGCGTAACCAAAATAGGAACAAGCGATGCTCCGTGCAGACCTTTACGAGAAAGACATCGACATAGAGCCTTACCTCTCTTCCACCGACTGCAGGGCCTGCGGGTTTCACAGTCGGACAGAGTTTATAGACAGACTTCGCGCCGGACAGCTCAAACCCTCCCATTGCAAGATGGCAAGGACGCGTTTTTTTCCTTTACTCTGGGCGGCAAGGCCCAATGAGATTCTGCCCGAAGTGGAGGTTTTACAACTCCCGAATCCGGTCCCCACCGGACTTTTTCCAATCAATCAACCGGAAGAAAATTCTCCCATCCTGGTGTCAGGCAACTCAAAGCTTACCGGTGAGGTTCTCACGGCGGTCCTTTCCACGACCTTGAGTCCGTTCTGGTACCTGGTTGTAGACACGGATGGACATACTGTGGACATGGCCATGGTTTACGAAGCTCTGACCGCTGAACGGATTGTGCAGGGACTGTTTCAAGAAAAAACTGATCGAAGAGCTCCGGAATCGACCCTTTTTCTACCGGGTTTTGCGGCTTCGATACGTGATCAACTGGCTGAGCAAAGTGGTCGGCCGGTGACCGTCGGACCGGTATGCGCTGCTGAGCTTCCTATTTTTTTTGGAAAAACGCACTGGAAGTTGGCTTGACACAAGTTCACAAATCTTCTGTCTAACCCGATTTTCTATGAAAAACATCAAGTAGACCCTTTACAACCTGGAGGAACCTTTGGAAGTTGACGCCGTCCCAAAAATTGAGACCATCGACTGCTGATCCTTCAGATCCCAAGAGACCGACCATGCGTATGAGTAAACCCAAAAAAATCATCATCGGAATCATCATCGGAACGGTAATGTTGTTTGTGGGTCTCGCGGTATTATTTCGCCCGCCTAATTTTGTTGAGTATCTGCGCAGCGATGTGACGCAGGCCCATGCGTCCGGGAAAGCTCCTGTGCTAACTGAAAAGATACTGTCTGAATTGCCTGCTGAATTGCTAAAAAAGCTTTGTCATGTTACAGTGATGCTGTACAGGGCGGCTATGGCCGTGCTGATCGAACGCATTGAGGCCTAGACGCAGGTGGATGGTTTCCAGTCCCGGCGAATTCGGAACCTGCTTGGAGATCTGACATGAACTCTATATGAGCAAGGATGTTTGTACCATTTGTGCAAGGTTCCTATGAATGATAAATACCTATCAGAAGGTTTCAAAGAAGATCTTCCGACACAGCCTATGGTAAAGACAACTGCATCACGGATTGTGTTTTTACCCAAGGTGATACTTATACTCCTTATCGCACTCCTTGCTTGTGTTTCCAGCCACGTATGTTCCAAGACCTTTGCTGAAGAACATGCCGTGATGAAGACCAGGACCGACCGGGCTGATCAGACGGTGCAAGAGATGGGTATTGCCAAAGCGCCGGAAGATCAGCCTCGCAAGAAAAGGGTGCTTGTGCTGCATACGCTGAAAGTTAGAAGACCCTGGAACCTGCTATTCAACCGCTATTTTATGGAGGCTTTGGAGCAAAGCAGCTTACCCCCTCACGAATTCGAGATCGAAAACCTGGATTTACTACAGTTCAACGATGCAGATTACCAAGAGACTGTGAAAAAACAGTTGGAACATAAATACGGTGAATCATCTCCAGATGTCATCATCATTACTTTTGCCTCGACAATCAAATTTGTCCTTGAGAATAATTTATTTCCCGGTATCCCCAAAATATTTGTCCTCCCAACTCGATCAGATTTTGATAAGGTTCCTAATTCGGTGGTGCTTCCATTCGCATTTGAATTTAAAAAGAATATTGAACACGCCCTTACGTTATTGCCTGACACAAAGGCTATCTATGTGGTTGCGGGAAATGGCTTGATGGACAGGCGACTCGCATCCTTATTCCGCAATGAAACCAAAGCGTTTGGGAGTCGTGTTTCTTTTCATTATTTAGACAATTTAGGTGTTGAGGAACTCTTGAGCCGTGTTGAACACCTCCCTGATGACTCATTTATTTATTATCTGACATATTCACTGGACTTTCAGGGGAGAGCGGTTATCACTCGCCATTTCAGTCAGCGGATCGGAGAACGGTCAAATCGTCCCGTACTTTCCTGGTTAGATCTACATGCGTTAGATATCGGAATCTTAGGTGGTCGGGTGACAACGACCAGAGCCTCCGCGACCATGTCTGTTGATATTATCAAGCGGGTATTGGCGGGAGAATCAATTGATTCCATAAAACCGGAGTCGCCGTATGTTGAATATATCTATGAATGGAAAGAGCTAAAAGTTGAATATATCTATGAATGGAAAGAGCTAAAAAAATGGGACATTGACCTGGATAAACTGCCCCCGGACAGTGTCATTCAGAATAGACAGCCTGACTTTTTTGAAATATTCAAATGGCAAATTTTGGGCGGGATTGCCTTGCTGGTCGTCGAGTCATTATTGGTATTTTTTCTCTTGATCAACATTAGAAAACGGAGAGCCGCCGAACGCGAACTGCGAGACTATCAGACGGAGTTAGAAAAGAAAGTCGAAGAACGTACGGTAGAGCTTAAAGCGGCCAGAGATCAAGCTGAAGCTGCCAACAAAGCGAAAAGCGTATTTCTGGCCAATATGAGCCATGAACTGCGCACACCACTTAACGCCATCCGGATCTGACACCCGTGCATCGCAACAAGGTCGATATTATCAGGCGCAGCGGGGATCATCTGCTGGAAATGATCGATGAGATCCTGAGCCTCTCCAGAATCGAGGCCGGGCGTGTCGAATTGCAACAGACTCCCTTTGACCTGGTGCGTAACCTGGATGACATCGCGCAAATGATCACGGTGAGGGCGCAGGCCAAAGGATTGCGTTTTGATCTTGAGCTCGACGCCACTTTGCCGCGCATCGTGCGGGGAGATGTGGGAAAAATGCGCCAGGTGCTGATCAACCTGCTGGGCAACGCGGCCAAGTTCACCCAGCAGGGATATGTTTGCCTGCGTGCGGGCACAAGACCTTTCGATAACGATCCCTCACGCGTTTTGCTTCAGTTGGCAGTTGAAGACAGCGGGTTGGGCATTCCGGAGGAGCAACTCGATGCCATCTTCGACAGCTTTATACAAGGTAATCATACCGGCGACGCAGCAGAGGGTACGGGGCTGGGACTGACGATTTGCCGGTCGTTGGTGGACGTGATGGAAGGCCGGATCGATGTGACGAGCAAGCCCGGCGAAGGCTCATTGTTTACGGTGACGGTTCCGATTGAGTTGTTAGAGGCGGACGCGCTTGATCATGAGGCCATTGGCAAAACAGAGGTGGTGGGCCTGAAGCCCGGTCAAACGCCAAAGCGAATCCTGGTCGCCGATGATAATGCTGATAATCGCACGCTACTGACCACGATGCTGGAAAGGATCGGCTTCACGGTGCGTGAGGTCCCTAATGGCGAATCCGCCATCGAGGCATTCCGCGAATGGCATCCCCATTTGATCTGCATGGACATGCGCATGCCGGTCATGGATGGGTACACTGCGACCAGGGCTATACGTAAACTGGAAGGGGGTGAGCAGGTTAAAATCCTTTCAGTCACTGCCAGTGTTTTCGAAGAACAGCGAGACAAGATCCTGGGCTCAGGCTGTGATGAGCTGGTGTGCAAGCCTATCCGGGAGAGCGAAATCTTCGATGCCATCGGGCGGCACTTAGGGGTTGAGTACCGTTACGCAGATACTTCACAGCCCCATGTGCTCGAGGTCGGCCCTGAACTTACCGGCGAGATGCTGTCCGAACTACCTCCGGAATTGATTGCTGAGCTTCGCCATGCCACACTGGTGCTGGACAGGGCGGCTATGGCCATGCTCATCGAACGCATTGAGGCCCATGCGCCGGACACGGCAAGGGGGCTACAGAGGCTCGTGGATAATTTTCAGTTCGGACGAATTCGGGATCTGCTTGGAGATGCGATATGAACTTTGAAGATGACATCCTTATCGTTGATGATGAAATCCACAGCCTGCGGTTGCTCGCTGAGCTGTTGGAAAAAGAGGGCTATCAGGTTCGGCCGGCTGAGAAAGCGAAAACAGCCCTTGACGCGGCGCTGGCCAAGCCGCCCAGCTTGATCCTATTGGACGTGCGCATGCCGGAGATGGACGGTTTTGAG
>JAFCZV010000366.1 GCA_019314155.1 Deltaproteobacteria bacterium | reverse complement strand
CCCGGCCCGGCCTGTTGGACCAAAGTTTACCCAGCTTGTCCTGTTGAACCGGGGTGAAACCTATCTGTCTTTTCTGTTTTGAAACGGTTTGGAATTTAAGATTTATTTGTAGTTTGGTGCTTGAGATTTGGAATTTATTTGGAATTTGGTGCTTGGAATTTGTGACTTTAGCCACAAAACTCAAAGGCAGAGCCATATATCTCTGACCCCCGCAATGCGGGGCAGGCATGGCCCATCGAAGATCCCGCCTTGGCGGGGAAGGACCAGGTTTTTCAGGGCAAAATAAAAAAAGCCTCAAAAAGAGGCTTATTAATTCCGACAATGTTTTCCGCCTGTCGACGGATACTAAATGATCCCACCCCCCAAAAAACCTATTCGGAGGAGATTTGAAGAATAAATCTACAACCCGGGCAGGGGCACATCTCCGTCTGCACCCACTTCGTCTTTGATTTTAAGAAACTCATCGATATTGTCCAGAAAAGCATCTGCGACTATAGGGTCGAAATGTTGTCCGCGTTCCTTCTCGATAAAGTTCAGGCCTACCGTCGAAAAGAATCTGAAGAAACTCCCCCAAAAGGAATTGATACGAATAAAGAGAAAAATTGATGCTCTTGCTGAAAATTTGCCGGACCCGGCTACAACAAAAATGAAGGGTAACAATAAGTTCCATAAAATCAGGGCCGGAGATTACTGCATTATTTATGAAATTCATGATGATACCTTTGTGATCTTGGTAGCAAAAATCGGCCGCAGAAAAGATGTTTATAAACACTTCTTAAAATAACAAAAGCTTGTGGCCTTTCTGCGCGCAGCGCTTCAAACTACTGCCCTTCTTTGTTTACCCAGTTAAATCTGCTTTTGCTTTTATTTAACCGAGGCGTCTTTGTTTACCCCGCTGTGCCCAGTGAAATTCACGGTAGTGAAGGGCCGTGCCCATTTCACCGGGGTAGGTCCCCGTAACAGGCCGGGACAGGCCGGAAGATCGTACTGGGGCGCCTTTGCGTAAGACCATTTATTTGCGGATTTTGGGCTGAAATGGGTAATAGGGTAGCGATTGAAGGGCAAGATAAATTGAATCAAAAAACAAATAATTATATATCCTTGGACCCTCTTCTCCAACTAAATTGGAGAAGAACCTTATATTTAAGATGCGACCCGTTGGACTTTTATCCTTGACTTATAGAAAACTGTATCATATATTCATTATTAATGTTAAAAATAACATGAATGAGAAATACAATGAACTTTATTCACTTTAAAAATTCTTTGCGGGATTTCCCGGTGTTTTCCATCGCGGATATCAGAGCCGCACACGGTGGTTTCGACCGTCGAAGGCTGAGCGAATGGCAAAAAAAAAAGTATATCAAAAAAATAGTTAAAGGCTATTACCTTTTTTCAGATATAGACATGAATGAAGGCATGCTGTTAGCAATCGCCAACAAAATTTACAAACCATCCTACATTTCCTTTGAGACCGCCATGTCCCATTACCGGTTGATTCCGGAAAGCATCTATATGATAACCTCGGCGTCAACCAAACGTACGTCCTTGTTTGAAACTCCTATGGCACGGTTTTCATACAGGACAATAAAACCGGCATTGTTTTTTGGATATTCCCTGCTGTCAAGCAGCATAAAGATGGCTTTTATGGAAAAGGCGATCCTGGATTATTTTTATATAAACCCTGCCCTTCGAACCGAGGATGATTTCGCTTCCCTGCGGATAAACAGGGAAGAGATGATGAGCCGGTTAAATAAGGAACGGCTCGCAGATTATATGCAACGTTTTAACCAAAAGCGCCTGTCAAAAAGGATGAAACATTTTTTTAAGTGGGTAGAATATGCTTGATATCAAACAAATTGAATCATTTTTCCCGGAACATCTTTGGCCGTTCAAAAAAAATCTGCTTCGGGAATATTTGCAATATAAGATCATAGAGGCAATCTTTGAATCGCCGATGGCTGATAAGCTGACTTTTATGGGCGGAACATGTATCCATATGGTTCATGGAAGTCCACGGTTCTCGGAAGATCTCGATTTTGACAATCCGGGTATTGGCCGGGATGATTTTGAGGCCCTCTCTCATAAGGTAAAAAGAATTTTGGAGCTGCAGGGATACACTGTTGAACTGAAGAATACGTATCAAGACGCCTTCCGCGCTTATCTGCGCTTTCCGGGTTTGCTGTACGACAGCGGCATATCCGGTCACCGGGATGAAAAACTGCTGATCCAAATTGATACCGAACCACAGGAAGTTCAATATAACCCGGATAAATTTATACTTAACAAATTCGATGTGTTTTCGCGAATAAACATCGTGCCCGCCGACATCCTGGCAGCACAGAAAATTTTTTGTATTTTTAACCGTAGCCGGCCCATGGGTCGTGACTTTTTTGACGTTGTTTTCCTGCTGGGAAAAACCGAGGTGAATTTTGATTATTTGACTCGAAAAATGTCTATCCGAAATAAAGCAGAGTTAAGGGACAAATTGCTTTTGCGGTGCTCCCAGTTGGATTTCAGGAGCCTGGCAAAAGATCTGGAGCCGTTTGTTTATTCTAAAAAAGAAGTCAACCGGGTACTCATGTTCCCGGATTTTGTTCAGCAAGAAATTTGAGACCGCCCTCCTTGCCCAGCCTACTCCATTATTTTTCCTGCGCGCAGCGCTTCAATCTACTGCCTTTCTTTTAAGCCCTTCTTTGTTTACCCAGTTAAATCTGCTTTTGCTTTTATTGAACAGAACAGGCAGGATTGACCAGATTTTTTTTGTGACCCCCTGTGAATCCTTATGATCATGATCCCAATATCTGTCATGAATGAGGGGTGTTTTGCAAAGGTCTCTCTTCGAGATCATTGCCGGAACATCTATGCAAAAACCTATTCGCTTGACAAACATATATTTATGGCATATATATAGTAATACCATTAATATGGCTCAGGAGGTATAGTTTATGGCTACCCAAAAAGTTGCGATCACTGTCCCACCCCTTTTCCTTAAGCGAGTGGACCAATGGGCAAAGAAAAGAGGTAAATCCAGAAGTCGATTTATTGTTGAAGAATTGGATAATAGATTAAAAACGCTTGAAGATGAGGAGATCACAAAATTATATAATGAAGTTTGCGCCGATGGAGACGTTTCAGATTACGACAATGACCTTGCCGAGGAAATGCTTGGCATAAGCTCAGTGCATGAAGAGGAGGAAAAATGGTAATCTGTCAGGGCGATGTTTTTTGGACACG
>JAFCZV010000365.1 GCA_019314155.1 Deltaproteobacteria bacterium | reverse complement strand
TTTACGTTTTATCCCGAAGATGAAGAATAGATACCGATATATCAGCATTTAGTAAATGGGTTCAGAGGTTGTGATATCGTTTCCCGAAGAATTTCGTGTGGCCCTAAAAACTCTAAAATAGTCTTAAAACCTAATTATTGCGCCGATTTTCGGAAGATCCCCATCTCACAAAACTTGCAAAAATCCGATTATAGTCAATTAGCCAAGATTATCATCGCTGAAGGGAAAATATCGATTTTATCAGAAGTGGTAATTTGATACACTTTTCGGATTCAGGGTCCTTCCGATTTCTTTCAAATCCTCTCATTTTCAGGCGGGTCTTTTCAGATCAGGGTCTGATAATTATCTGCATATTCCGGACGATCGCGAACACCAATTCCGATTGATCGCGAACAGTGTTACGATTGATCCCGAACAGTGTTCCGGAGCATCCCGAACAAGAAAAATACAAACAATTTGAAAGCGACGCTGGTAACCTGTAAACCGTCGGCAAAGTTAATATCTCATCAACCAATGAGGAGGATCTATGCCGACAAAGAGGTTGACCATGCGCAAAATCAGAGAAATTTTACGGTTAAGGTACGATTGCAAACTCACCTATGGAAAAATAGCCACAAGCTGTGGTATCGGCCGAACGACGGTATCCGACTATTTGAACCGTTTTGAGACCTCCCCCTTAGTCTGGCCGCTTCCTTCGGATATCGATGATACCCAACTGGAACAGCAGCTGTTTCCATCTGTTCAAATCAATTATTCCATCAAAAGAGCCCGTCTCGACTGGCAGTACATTCATGGCGAACTGCGCCGTAAAGGCGTCACGCTGATGTTGCTGTGGCAGGAGTATAAAGAGCAGTATCCAGACGGTTACCAGTACAGTCAGTTTTGCCATCTGTATCGTCAATGGGCCGGTCGTATCGATACGGTCATGCGTCAGGAACACCGTGCCGGCGAAAAATTGTTCGTTGACTATGCCGGTCAGACGGTAGATGTCTATGACCTGCCGACAAAGCAAAACCGTAAAGCCCAGATATTTATTGCCGCCCTGGGCGCTTCGAACTACACCTATGCCGAAGCAACATGGACACAGACCTTGCCGGACTGGATCGCTTCCCACTGCCGTGCCTATGATTATATTGGCGGCGTTCCGGAGATAACGGTTCCGGACAATTTAAAAAGCGGCGTCAAGAACCCCTGTTTCTACGAGCCGGATCTCAACCCCACGTATCTCGATATGGCTCGACACTACGGTACCGCCATCATTCCCACCCGTGTCGCCAAACCCAAGGACAAGGCAAAGGTGGAGGTCGCCGTTCAGATCGTAGAACGCTGGATACTGGCCCGACTCCGCAATCACAAGTTTTTCAGTCTGCAACAACTCAATGAATCTATTGAAAGATTATTGACAGAACTTAACCAAAAGCCGTTTCAGAAGTTGCCGGGAAGTCGCCAATCAATGTTTGATGCCGTTGACAAGCCGGCGTTAAAACCTCTACCTCAGCACTCCTATCAGTTTGCAGAATGGAAAAATGCCCGAGTAAACATCGACTATCACATCGAGGTGGGTCGACATTACTACAGCGTCCCCCACCAGCTGATCAAAAAAGAGATCAATGTGCGCATCACCAGCAATATCATCGAGTGCTTTTACAAGAACAAAAGGGTCGCAAGTCATATTCGCAGCTACCAGCAAGGATGGCATACCACTGTTAAAGACCATATGCCAAAGTCCCATCAAAAATGGGCCGATTGGACGCCGGATCGCTTCATCCGATGGGCTGAAAAGATCGGACCTCAAACCTCTCAGCTCATCATGACGGTGATTTCTTCACGGCCTCACCCTCAGCAGGGGTTTAGAAGCGCTCTCGGAATATTAAGGCTTGCAACAAGCTATGGGGATCACCGTCTGGAAGCGGCGTGCAAAAGAGCGCTGATGATCGGTTCATCCAGCTATCGCAGCTTGGCATCGATCCTCAAGCACGGCCTGGATCAGAAGCCGCTTGACGAGTCGCCAAAAGACAAACCAGCCATTTTGCATACAAATGTCCGTGGATCTCAATATTACAACTGAAAGGAGGTGACCTGTGCTAACACATCCCATCTTTGAAAAACTTGAACAATTACGATTTTACGGCATGCTCAAGGCTTTGGAAGAACAAATGCAAATGCCGGATATCAAACAGCTTGGCTTTGAAGAGCGCCTCGGTCTATTGGTGGACCGCGAAATGACCGAAAGAGAAAACCGGCGCCTTAAAACCCGTTTGAGAAAAGCCAAACTCAGACAAAATGCGTGTGTGGAAGATGTCAACTTCCGCCACCCGCGAAAGCTCGATAAAACCCTGTTCATGAATCTGGCCGATGGCCGGTGGCTCAAAGAACACAACAACGTGCTGCTCATCGGCCCTACAGGAGTCGGCAAAACATACCTTGCTTGCGCACTGGCCCAAAAGGCCTGTCGGCTGGGCTATAGTGTTTTATACTTCCGGCTTCCGAGACTGTTGCACGAACTGAGCATCGCAAAGGCCGATGGCCGATATGACAAATTACTTACCGGCATCGGTCGAATCGACTTGTTGGTTCTCGATGATTGGGGACTATATAAATTTGTCAAAGAACAGAGACATGACCTTCTGGAAATCCTGGAAGATCGTCATGGACGTCGCTCGACTCTGGTTACAAGCCAGCTGCCGGTAAAACACTGGCATGAAATTATCGCCGATCCGACCCTGGCAGATGCCATTCTGGATCGGTTGGTTCACAATGCTTATAAACTGGAACTCACTGGCGAATCCATGAGAATAAAACAATCTAAATTGACTTAAAATAGAAATTTTGAGATGTTTAAAAAAACAGCGTCGCTTCGCTCCGACTTTTGTTCGCCATCATTCGGACAGCTGTTCGGCTTCCTCCGGAATCACTGTTCGCCATCACCGGAATACGCATTATGGAAGAATGTGTCGTCCCAATTCGTATCTTGGATGCTTTGCTTCTGGCCTGAATATTTTTCCGT